>NZ_JAGYFZ010000021.1:0-78868 GCF_019946675.1 Pseudomonas sp. BF-B-15 | reverse complement strand
CCGCGAAGGCGTCATCAGCGTTTCATCGCCCAGCCGGCCCGCCACCACCTTCAACACGCTATACTCCCGCTCTTTTTTCCGGAGCGACGTCATGTCCCTGCCTAGCCTGCGCCTCAAAGCCAACGCCGACCGTCGCCTGCGAAACGGCCACCTGTGGGTCTACAGCAACGAAATCGACGTGGCCGCCACCCCGTTGCACGGCTTCAAGGCCGGCGATCAGGCGATCCTCGAAGCTGCCGGCGGCAAGCTGCTGGGCATCGTCGCCATGAGCCCGAACAACCTGATCTGCGCCCGTCTGCTGTCGCGCGACGTCAAGTTGCCGCTGGACAAATCGCTGCTGGTGCACCGCCTGAACGTCGCTCTGTCCCTGCGTGATCGCCTGTTCGACAAGCCGTTTTATCGCCTGGTCTACGGCGATTCCGACCTGCTGCCAGGCCTGGTGGTCGACCGTTTCGGCGACATCCTCGTGGTGCAGATCGCTTCGGCAACCATGGAAGCGCATAAAGACGACGTGATCGCGGCGCTGACCCAAGTGCTCAAGCCAAGCGGCATTCTGTTCAAGAACGACTCCGCCGCCCGCGACGCCGAAGGCCTCAACCGCTACGTCGAAACCGTGTTCGGCCTGGTGCCGGAGTGGGTCGCGCTGGAAGAGAACGGCGTGAAATTCGAAGCCCCGGTCATCCAGGGCCAGAAAACCGGCTGGTTCTACGACCACCGCATGAACCGCGCACGCCTGGCCCCGTATGCCAAAGGCAAACGCGTCCTCGACCTGTACAGCTACATCGGCGGCTGGGGCGTGCAAGCCGCAGCATTCGGCGCCAGTGAAGTGTTCTGCGTCGATGCCTCGGCCTTCGCCCTCGACGGCGTCGAGCGCAACGCCGCGCTGAACGGTTTCGCTGAAAAAATTACCTGCCTCGAAGGTGACGTCTTCGAAGCGCTGAAAGAACTGAAAGCCAGCGAAGAACGCTTCGACGTGATCGTGGCCGACCCGCCGGCGTTCATCAAACGCAAGAAAGACATGAAAAACGGCGAAGGCGCTTACCGTCGCCTGAACGAGCAAGCCATGCGCCTGCTCAGCAAGGACGGCATCCTGGTCAGCGCTTCGTGCTCGATGCACCTGCCGGAAGATGACCTGCAGAACATCCTGCTGACCAGCGCCCGTCACCTGGATCGCAACATCCAGATGCTGGAACGTGGCGGTCAGGGTCCGGATCATCCGGTACACCCGGCGATTGCTGAAACCCGCTACATCAAGAGCATCACCTGCCGGTTGCTGCCAAACAGCTAACCGCTCGGAACGACTGTAGGAGCGAGCCCTGCTCGCGATGGTCGTCAACGATGATGCTGGCTGCCTGACACCCCGCGTAGCCTGCTCGTTTTTCGCGAGCAGGCTCGCTCCTACAACGGTCTGAGAACAGTCCCACACCTCCTGCATTGACTTCCCTATTCATCAAGTCGACTCTCGGCTACCCCTCACGGATCGAGAGCGTTGTTGATGAACCCTTCCCCGCATACCGCGAAAAAATCGTCGCTCATCCTGCTATTGATGACGATGACGCTACTGGGTGTTTTCCCGCTGGACGTGGTGCTCCCGTCCTTTCCCGCGCTCTCTGATTACTTCCTGACCTCAGCCTCCGACATAGCGTTATCCGTCAGCCTGTTCGCCATTGGCCTTGGGCTATCCGTGGTGCTGGTCGGACCGCTGTCGGACTTGTGGGGGCGCAAAACCCTTTTGCTGACTGGCATCGCCATCTCGATCGTCGGCGCTACGGGTTGTCTGCTTTTCAGCGAATACAGCTGGTTTCTGGTATTTCGCGTCATTCAGGCCGTGGGTTGCGGGTCCTTTGTGCTGTCACAGGCACTGATTCAGGATCTGTTCGTCGGCAAGGAACAGGAACGGATGAGGATCTGGATGACCACCGGCGGCGGCGTGTTCATTTCCATATCGCCGCTGCTTGGAACCTGGTTGCAGATGCATCTGGATTGGCAGGGCAGCTTCTATGTCTTTATCGCACTGGCGGTCTTCGTCTGGATAAGGGCTGGCGTGCTCCTCAAGGAAACCCCGCGCAGTCGCAATGCCGCGCCCGGTCACTTTTTCAGTGCCTACTGGCGGCTATGCGCGGATTTTCGCTTCATGGGTTACTGGTTGATTTCGGCCCTGGCCTTCGCCTGCCATTTTTCATTCATCGTCATGTCGCCGATCATTTTCATGGAGCGCCTGGCACTCACGCCCTACGAATTCGCCTGGACATTGTTGCTGTATGGCGTGGCTTATGTGTTCGGCGGGATAGTCGCCAGCGCATTGCATCGGCGTCTGCCGGCCAATTCACAGATAGTGATCGGCCTCGGCCTGATCGCATTGTCGGGGTTGGTCATGCTGTGGCTGGCAAATCAGTTCGGGCTGACGGCCGCTGCGGTGCTGATCCCCATGCTCATCTGCACGGCCGGCACCACCATTGCCCGGCCTATCGCCAATTCCAAAGCCATGACCCTCTATCCACAGGATGCCGGTACGTCCTCCTCGGTCGGCGGCGTGATGATCTTCATGTGCGGCGGCGTGATCAGCGTGATGATCAATCTCGCGTCCGAAGACCTCACCACGGCGCTCGCCTTGTGTTTCCTGATCCTTAGCGTCGCGGGCCTGGGTTTGAACGCGCTGATCATGCAGCGCAATCTGGCACTGAACGCGAGTTGATTTACGCCGGTCGTCATCCGGCGCACGCCACCGGCGCCGGATCAGCGCTTCCCGGCATTCCCTCCAGCCGCCAGCCGTGTAGAATCGCGACATTCATCGCCAGTCATCCCCCGGCGGGTTTATGAGCTCAAGCTGAAGCGCGCGGCGATCCCGCAAAGTTATCGGCAACTTCCGGACACACGGCCATTTCTGAGTGTTCCAGACGTCAATAGAAGCTCACTTCCCTTTTGATACCTGATTAGCCGCCCGGAGTGCTTCATGCCTGATTACCGCTCGAAAACATCCACCCACGGCCGCAACATGGCCGGTGCCCGCGCATTGTGGCGCGCCACGGGGATGAAAGATGACGACTTCAAAAAGCCGATCATCGCCATTGCCAACTCGTTCACCCAGTTCGTACCGGGCCACGTCCACCTCAAGGACCTGGGCCAACTGGTCGCCCGCGAAATCGAACGCGCTGGCGGTGTAGCGAAAGAATTCAACACCATCGCCGTGGATGACGGCATCGCCATGGGCCACGACGGCATGCTGTATTCGCTGCCGAGCCGCGAGATCATCGCCGACTCCGTCGAGTACATGGTCAACGCCCACTGCGCCGACGCCATCGTCTGCATCTCCAACTGCGACAAGATCACCCCAGGCATGCTGATGGCGTCCCTGCGCCTGAACATCCCGGTAATCTTCGTCTCCGGCGGCCCGATGGAAGCCGGCAAGACCAAACTGGCCAGCCACGGTCTCGACCTCGTCGACGCCATGGTGATCGCCGCCGACTCCAGCGCTTCTGACGAGAAGGTTGCCGAGTACGAGCGCAGCGCCTGCCCGACTTGCGGTTCGTGCTCCGGCATGTTCACCGCCAACTCGATGAACTGCCTGGTTGAAGCGTTGGGCCTGGCCTTGCCGGGCAACGGTTCGACCCTCGCCACCCACAGCGACCGCGAGCAGCTGTTCCTGCAGGCCGGGCGCACCATCGTCGAGCTGTGCAAGCGTTACTACGGCGAGAACGACGAGTCGGTATTGCCGCGCAACATCGCCAACTTCAAGGCGTTCGAAAACGCCATGACCCTGGACATCGCCATGGGCGGTTCCACCAACACCATCCTGCACTTGCTGGCCGCCGCCCAGGAAGCCGAGATCGATTTCGACCTGCGCGACATCGACCGTCTTTCCCGTCACGTGCCGCAACTGTGCAAAGTCGCGCCGAACATCCAGAAGTACCACATGGAAGACGTGCACCGCGCCGGCGGGATCTTCAGCATCCTCGGTTCGCTGGCCCGTGGCGGCCTGCTGCACACCGACCTGCCGACCGTGCACAGCAAGACCCTGGCCGAAGGCATCGCCAAGTGGGACATCACCCAGACCGACGACGAAGCCGTGCATCACTTCTTCAAGGCCGGCCCGGCGGGCATCCCGACGCAAACCGCGTTCAGCCAGTCGACCCGTTGGGAAACCCTGGACGACGACCGTGAAAACGGCTGCATCCGCAGTGTCGAACACGCTTACTCGAAAGAAGGCGGCCTGGCCGTTCTCTACGGCAACATCGCGCTGGACGGCTGTGTGGTGAAAACCGCGGGCGTCGACGAGTCGATCCACGTGTTCGAAGGCAACGCAAAAATCTTCGAAAGCCAGGACAGCGCCGTACGCGGCATCCTCGCGGACGAAGTGAAGGCCGGCGACATCGTGATCATCCGTTACGAAGGCCCGAAAGGCGGCCCGGGCATGCAGGAAATGCTGTACCCGACGTCGTACCTGAAATCCAAAGGCCTGGGCAAAGCCTGCGCCCTGCTCACCGACGGCCGTTTCTCCGGCGGCACTTCGGGCCTGTCCATCGGCCACGCTTCGCCGGAAGCCGCTGCCGGTGGCGCGATTGGTCTGGTGCAGGACGGCGACAAAGTGCTGATCGACATTCCGAACCGCTCGATCAACCTGTTGGTCAGCGATGAAGAACTGGCCGGCCGCCGTGCCGAGCAGGATCAGAAAGGCTGGAAGCCTGTGGAAAAACGCCCACGTAAAGTGACCACCGCACTGAAAGCCTACGCCCTGCTGGCGACCAGCGCCGACAAGGGTGCCGTGCGTAACAAGGCGATGCTTGACGGGCTGTAAGGCTTAACCGCAAACAAAAAAATGCCCCGCCAAGTGCGGGGCATTTTTTTGCCGGTCGTTTGATCTACGTTATACGCAAATCCCTGTAGGAGCCGGCTTGCTGGCGATAGCGGTGTGTCAGCCGGCAAATTCTTCGTCTGAAAGTCCGCTATCGTCGGAACGCCGCCCGCAGCAAGCCGGCTCCTACAGTTGATCGGTGTTGCGGTTACTGGATTTCCGCCGGCGTCACGATCACCCAATTCTTGTCCGCCGTCACCGGCAACCCTTCCTTGGCCTGGGCCGCAGCGTGCTTGGCCATCATGCCGTTAATCTGGGTCATGTATTTGTCCTTGCGGTTGACCCACAAGTGGATGCCGCCCTTGGCCACGTCAACATCGTGGAACAGCATGTAACCGTCGCTGCTCGGGGTGTCGCCGCCGACCAGTACCGGTTTTTTCCATTCATCGATGTAGGTCAAGATCGCCGCGTGTTTACCGGCCATCCAGGTCGCCGGCGTCCACAGGTACGGGGTCAGTTCCAGGCCCAGGTTGGCCTTCTCGTCATACTTGCCAGCGGTGATCTGCTTGCGGGCCGTGGTCAGCTCACCGGACTTTTGATCCTTGAGCAGCAGGCTCACGCCAATCACGTTTTGCGGTTTGACGTTGTAGCCGTACTTCGGATCGGAGGCGACCATGCGCACCAGCTCTTCAGAAGCGGCGGTCATCACGTAGACCTCGATGCCGTTCTCCATCAGCTTGTTGTACAGCTCGGTTTGGCCGGTGAAGACTTTCGGCGGGTTAACGTCGAGCTTCTTGACCACGTCGCCTTCGTAATAGGTAGCCGGCACCGGTTTGCCGGACGCCATCAATTCGTCGACATAACCTTTGAGCTCTTGCAGGGTGAAACCGGAGAACACCTGGGCGACCCATGGGTAGCAAACCATGTCGTCGAGTTCGCAGAGGCGGTAGTAGTAGCTGAACAGGCTTTCCTTATGGTCGGCGGTGTCCTTGAACGGAATCAGTTTCAGGGAGGGATCGAGTTTCTCGCGGGTGATCAGGCCCTTGTTTTCCATGAACGGCAGCAGCGATTCTTCGAGGTCATAGCGGTAACTGGTGTTGTCCATGTCGAACACCGCGTAGTTACCTTTGTTGGCGTTGGCCGCGATCATCGCATCCAGTGCCTTGGCCTGATCGGCTGGCCAGTGCTTCAAATCCGTAGCGAAGGCCTGGCCGGCGAGGCCAATGCACAGTGCAGCGAGCAGAAATTTCGGTGCGAACTTCATCGATAGATCTCCCTGATTTAAAGACATCGACGCTAACAAATAAGTGTGACAGTCCCCGTCTGTCAGCGACGGCCAACGCACCTATCGCGCCAGCTGCATTCCTGTAAGCGACACCCGCTTATTCCAAAAACGACAGTCATCAGACTTTTTTGATATTAATTCATTGAAAATCAAGCTGTTAGGCTTGCCGGTTCGCAGCTGCCCCGGAAGGCAGTTGGCACATGTCTAATGGGAGTTCCAATGAATCTGCCGCTGATTCTCAATCTGCTGGTGTTCCTCGCCCTGCTCGTCGCACTGGCGCAAACCCGTCACACGACGTGGAGCCTGGCGAAAAAAGTCCTGCTCGCCCTGGTGTTGGGCGTGGTGTTCGGTGTCGCCTTGCACACCGTTTACGGTGCCGGAAACCCGGTGCTGAAAGCCTCGATCGGCTGGTTCGATCTGGTGGGCAACGGTTACGTGCAGCTACTGCAAATGATCGTGATCCCGCTGGTGTTCGCCTCGATCCTCAGCGCCGTGGCCCGTCTGCACAACGCTTCGTCGCTGGGCAAAATCAGTTTCCTGACCATCGGCACTCTGCTGTTCACCACCGCCATCGCGGCGCTGATCGGTATCGGTTTGACCAACCTGTTCGGCCTGACCGCTGAAGGCCTGGTCGCCGGCACACAGGAAATGGCCCGCCTGCAAACCATTCAGACCGACTACGCAGGCAAGGTCGCGGACCTGAATGTGCCGCAACTGCTGCTGTCGTTCATCCCGCAAAATCCGTTCGCTGACCTGGCGCGCGCCAAGCCGACATCGATCATCAGCGTGGTGATTTTCGCCGCGTTCCTCGGGGTCGCCGCGCTGCAACTGCTGAAGGATGACGTCGAAAAAGGTCAGAAAGTGATCAACGCCATCGACACCCTGCAAGCCTGGGTGATGCGTCTGGTGCGTCTGGTGATGAAGCTGACTCCGTACGGCGTACTGGCGCTGATGACCAAAGTGGTCGCCGGTTCCAACCTGCAAGACATCATCAAGCTCGGCAGTTTTGTCGTGGTGTCCTACATCGGCCTGGGCCTGATGTTTGTAGTCCATGGCGTGCTGGTGTCGGTGGCCGGGATCAACCCGCTGCGGTTCTTCCGCAAAATCTGGCCGGTGCTGACGTTTGCTTTCACCAGCCGCTCCAGCGCGGCGACGATTCCGCTGAGCATCGAAGCGCAGACCAGCCGTCTGGGCATTCCGCAATCCATCGCCAGTTTCGCCGCTTCGTTCGGCGCGACCATTGGCCAGAACGGCTGTGCGGGTTTGTACCCGGCGATGTTGGCAGTGATGGTTGCGCCGACCGTGGGCATCAACCCGCTCGACCCGCTGTGGATCGCGACGCTGGTGGCGATTGTGACCTTGAGTTCGGCCGGTGTGGCCGGCGTGGGCGGTGGTGCGACGTTCGCGGCGCTGATCGTGCTGCCGGCGATGGGTTTGCCGGTGTCACTGGTGGCGTTGCTGATTTCGGTTGAGCCGCTGATTGATATGGGGCGTACGGCGTTGAACGTGAGTGGTTCGATCACGGCCGGGGCGATTACCAGCCAGATCATGCAGCAGACCGATAAAGCGCTGCTGGATGCGGATGAGCATGCGGAGTTGGCTCACGCTTAAGTTCTTTAGCGCCTGATCTGGCCTCATCGCCAGCAGGCTGGCTCCCACAGGGATTTTGGGTGTTCACACAATCTGTGTTTCACCTCAAACCCACTGTGGGAGCCAGCCTGCTGGCGATGCTTTTAGATTTTTTCCCAAACCTCGAAGTTGTACGCCGGTTTGTCGCCTTCAGCCGGATTCGGCACATTCGACACCAGCTTCCACTGCTTCAAATCAAACTCCGGAAACCACGCATCCCCTTCCGGGCTCAGCGCCACGCGCGTCAAATACAACCGATCAGCCTGCGCCAACCCCTGCGCATACAACTGCGCCCCGCCAATCAGCATCAACTCATCGACGCCCTGCTCTTTCGCCCATTCCTCTGCGCGAACCACGGCAGCCTCCAGCGACGGATAAACCTCCGCGCCTTCGAGCACCAGATCCGCCTGACGGCTGACCACGATGTTCAACCGGCCCGGCAGCGGGCGACCGAGGGAATCCCAGGTCTTGCGACCCATGATGATCGGCTTGCCCAGGGTGGTGGCCTTGAAGTATTTGAAGTCCCCCGGCAAGTGCCAGGGCATGCTGTTGTCGACGCCGATCACACGGTTTTCACCGAGGGCTGCGATCAGGCTGAGGGGGAGTGATTTAGTCATGCCGGCGAGGATACCAGAGGCTCGGCTTCTCGCAACGTAGCCCCCCGACAAGCGCCACAGCGGTTATGCTCACAGCTCAATTGAGCGACGGGATGCCGCGTGACTGAACTGAATACCCTCTGGCTGACGGAAACCATTCGCCTGCGCGAAGAACACGCCGGCCCTCTGGATGATCTGGAAGCCAACCGAGTGGCTCGCACGGCGGGCGGCGATCTGCCGACACGGATTTCGCGCCGCGCCTTATGGCTGGCCCAACGCGACGGACTGACCGAAGCCCTCAGGCATTGGCTGCAAGGTGCACGACTGGCGCTGTTGGTGTTGGCCGTGCTGGCCGTGGTCAGCGGCGCCGGCCTGGCGTTTGCCGCGCTGGGCGACGGACAAACGCCGGTCAATGTGTTTTGGGCCTTGGGCAGCTTGCTCGGGCTGAACCTGATTCTGCTGCTGAGCTGGGCGCTGGGCCTGGTGTTTGCCGGTGAGCACGGCGCGACGCTGGGACGCTTGTGGTTGTGGCTCAGCGAAAAACTCGCCCGCGACGCCAAAGCCGCGCAACTGGCGCCCGCGCTGCTGTTGCTGCTGCAACGACAGAAACTCAATCGCTGGGCGCTCGGTGTGCTGGTCAATGGTTTGTGGTTGCTGGCGATGCTCAGCGCGTTGGTGATTGTGCTGATGCTGATGGCGACCCGGCGCTACGGCTTCGTCTGGGAAACCACCATCCTTGGCGGCGACACGTTCGTGGTCATGACTCAGGCTCTGGGCGCCCTGCCGGCTCTGTTGGGTTTCAGCGTGCCCACCGTGGAAATGATCCGCGCCAGCGGCGATGCCGCACTGAACATTGAAAGCGCTCGTCAGGCCTGGGCCGCGTGGCTGGTGGGCGTGTTGCTGGTCTACGGGGTTTTGCCGAGGTTGTTGTTGGCGCTGTTGTGCCTGTGGCGCTGGAAAAGAGGTCGCGCCATGTTGCGTCTGGACCTGAACCTGCCCGGCTACGCGCAACTGCGCGAACGCCTGATGCCGACCAGCGAACGCCTGGGCATCAGCGATGCGGCACCTGCGCAGCTTCATCACGTGGAAAGCGGCGTCAGCGAACTGCAAAGCGACGGCGCGTTGCTGGTGGCCATCGAGCTGGACGATCAACGGCCATGGCCACCACCGCTGCCGAAAACCGTGAACGACGCAGGCATCCTCGACAGTCGCGAATCGCGCCACAAACTCTTGGAACAACTCAGCCGTTTCCCCCCGGCCCGCCTGGCCATCGCCTGCGATCCACGGCGTTCGCCGGACCGCGGCAGCCTCGCGCTGATCGCCGAACTGGCCCGCAACGCCAGCGCCACCCGCGTCTGGTTGCTGCAAGCACCGCCCGGCGAAGCGCTGGATGCCGAGCGCCTCGGCGACTGGCACGTGGCGCTGCAACAGTTGGAACTGCCCTTCGCCGATTGCGCGCCGCTGAATTGGCTGGAGACCGGTCATGACTAATCCGTGGAAAGCGCCGTTGAAGCTCGCCGTGGTCGGTCACACCAACGTCGGCAAAACCTCATTGCTGCGCACGCTGACCCGTGATGTCGGTTTCGGCGAAGTCTCCCATCGCCCGAGCACCACGCGGCACGTTGAAGGCGCGCGGTTGTCGGTGGACGGCGAGCCCTTGCTCGACCTGTTCGATACGCCGGGCCTGGAAGACGCCATCGCCCTGCTCGACTACCTCGAACGCCTGGAGCGTCCCGGTGAACGCCTCGACGGTCCGGCGCGACTGGCGCGCTTTCTTGAAGGCAGTGAAGCGCGGCAGCGGTTCGAACAGGAAGCCAAGGTGCTGCGGCAACTGCTCACCTGCGACGCCGGCCTCTATGTGATCGACGCCCGCGAACCGGTGCTTTCCAAGTACCGCGACGAACTGGAAGTGCTGGCCAGCTGCGGCAAACCGCTGTTGCCGGTGCTGAATTTCGTCAGCAGCGCCAACCACCGCGAGCCGGATTGGCGTGAAGCGTTGGCGCGTCTGGGCTTGCATGCCCTGGTGCGTTTCGACAGCGTGGCGCCGCCGGAAGATGGCGAGCGGCGGCTGTATGAAAGCCTCGCGCTGCTGCTGGAAAATTCTCGCGAGCAACTGGAACGCTTGATCGCCGATCAGCAGGCCCAGCGCCTGGCCCGGCAACAAAGCGCGGCGCGGTTGATTGCCGAATTGTTGATCGATTGTGCGGCGTGTCGGCGTAGCGTGGTCAGCGACGCCGAGCAGGAACAACAGGCGATCAGCGAACTGCGCAAAGCCGTTCGCCAACGGGAACAGCGCTGTGTCGAAGCGCTGCTCACGCTCTACGCCTTCCGCCCGCAAGACGCGGCGGCCAGTGATCTGCCGCTGCTCGATGGCCGCTGGGGCGATGACCTGTTCAACCCGGAAACCCTCAAGCAACTGGGCGTGCGCGTCGGCGGCGGCATCGCCGCGGGTGCGGCCGCCGGGGCCGGGGTGGATCTGCTGGTCGGCGGCTTGACCCTCGGCGCGGCAGCACTGGCCGGCGCGATTGCCGGCGGCGCCCTGCAAACCGCGCGCAGCTACGGCAGCCGGTTGCTGGGCAAGATCAAAGGCCAGCGTGAATTGACGGTCGATGACAGCGTGTTGCGGTTGTTGGCATTGCGGCAGCGGCAGTTGCTGCAAGCGCTGAATGCGCGTGGGCATGCGGCGATGGACAGCATCCAGGTCGCCACGCCACAGGACAAGAGCTGGCGCGAAGGCAAACTGCCCGAAGCCCTGAACAAGGCTCGGGCGCATCCGCAGTGGTCGTCGCTGAATCCCCATGCGAAGTTGAATCAGGCGGAACGGCAGGAGCAGATCGAGGTGTTGGCGCAGCAGCTTTGATACGGTTGATCAGCGCCAGTTGAACCTCAGAAACGTGGATCTCAATGTCCAGGCAAGCTGTTTGTCCACTTTATCCAAATCGCCATCACCATCCATATCGAGACCGAACACCATGTCAACCATGTAGCCCTCAAGGGAGTCTAAAACAGTGGCGGTGGAAACGAGGCTTCGGCCTGAAGGTCTGCGGGAACTATCATGAAAGTGCAGTTCCACGGGGTCTAGACCACCGTCGTAAGCAAAATCCTCTACATATATCTTGACATAGCGATCCCAAGTATCTCCATTATTGAACCAGCTAAGCTGCAGGAACGCTTCTGCAAACAAGTTGATTAGCTCCTCATCCTTAATGTTTTCCTTACCGTCGTTGTTCACGTCGCCATACTGAAAATCAACTTTGCCATCGGCAGTGTTATCCAGTGCATAGGCTTCGTGAACGAGCCGATCTTCGGCACCGTCAATCTCTTCGAAAAAATGCAGGATCAGGTTGTCAGCCCTGCCGTAAGCACTTCGGTCCTGGGCTGTAACTTTCAAATAACGCATGTGGATAGCTCAAATCAATTTAGGGTCGATCAAGCTATCCCATCCTCGTAAAACGCTCTGCGCGAACAATCTCTTCATCCTGTAGGAGGTCTCACCAGTAGTTGTGGTTCAAGCCGCCCTGGGCAGAAGGCCCAAAGCCTTGCGCTTCAGAACGTCGAGATCCAGAAGAGGCACGTTCATCTCCTTCGCCAACTCATCCCACTGGCGCATGCGCAAACTCACCGCGCACAACGGGTCCTGCTCGAAGGCTTCAGCCTCGGCCGGGGTCATCACCCCGCCCTGATACTCCAGGGTCCGACGGCTGGCCTCGCTCAATCGTTCGTAATACCCGGGCTCCTTGAGTGTCAGGTAGCGCTTGGCCTGAACGTGATACTCCACCAGCCGCGCCATGCGTTCACTGAAACCTGCGCGACGCAGGTAATCGGCGCCCAGCCGCTCGTGGCTGACCACGCCGAAGCCGCCCATGTTCGGCGCGTTGTCGGCACAGATATGGCCGATGTCGTGGAAGAATGCCGCCAGCACCACTTCATCATCGAAGCCTTCCGCCATGGCCAGTTGTGCAGCCTGGGACATGTGCTCGATCTGCGACACCGGCTCGCCGATGTAATCACTGTCGCCGAAGCGCTCATACAGCCCAAACACCTCGTCGATCACTTGCGCCTTGCGGTCCATCAACGCTCTCCCAATAACGTCGCGACATTACGTTCTGCCATCGCCGGCCCGACACTCATGCCGACGCCAGTGTGCATCAGTGCCACGCTCACACCCGGCATCGGCCGCAGGAACGAAAACGGCCCTGGCCCTCGGGAACCATAGACCCCCTGCCAGCGCTCGACCACTTGCACCTTGCAGCCCAGCGTCTGCTCGGCCAGTTCGATCATCCAGTCATCCACCTGCTCGGCATTGAACGGTGACGGATCACTGCCGTAGTGGTGGGAATCGCCGATGATCAGCTCGCCGTGAGGTGTCGGGCTGATCAGCAGGTGAATGCCGTTTTCATGCAAGTGCGGTTGCTCGCGCAGGATCTGCGCCTGCACTGCCGCTGCTTCCGGCAGATCGGCGAAGGCGCCGTAATGCACGCAACTCAAACCGGTGAGCAGCGCGTGTTGCAGGTTGAGGTTGATCTGCGGGCGGGCGCGGAGCATTTGCAGGCGGCAGATTTGCGGGTTGAGCGCGGCAATCGGCTCGGCCAGCAAGGTCTGATAATCGTGGCCGGAGCAGACGATGATGTGCTCGGCGTTGAAGGTGCCGGCGGTGCTGTGCAAGCGGCCCGGTTCGATGTCGCGCACGAGGGTGGAGAAGTGAAACTCGACGTTCATTTCACGGCGCAGGTAATCGATCAACGCCGGGATCGCTTCGCGGGAATACAGTTGCTGATCGTCCATGCCGTGCAGCGCAGCGCGGTGATGGCGGAACTGGCCGCCGTACTGGTCGCGCAATGCGGCGCCGCGCAGCAGCTCGACGCGGTAACCGTGTTCCACGGCGCGGCCGGCGCAAAATACTTCCAGCAGGTGTTCTTCGGCTTCGGTGCGGGCAAACAGATACGAGCCGTTGCGCTTGAGTTGCAGGCCGGCCAGTTGCGCCCATTGGCCCCAGATCTCGCGGCTGGCTTTGGCCAGTTCGAGCATCGGGCCCGGTGGCTGGCCGGTGACGAGGGCTTGGCCAAAGTTGCGCACCGAGGCGCCCAAGGGCGTTTCGCTGCGTTCGAAAACCGTGACTTTCAGGCCGCGCCTGGCGGCGGCGTAGGCGTGGGACAGGCCGAGGATGCCGGCGCCTACGATCAGCAGGTCGTTGTGTTGTGTCATCAAGAGATGTCCTGAATTTGAAGCCGCCTTCGCGGGCAAGCCTCGCTCCTACAGGGGGTACGCGATCACCTGTAGGAGCGAGCGGTGCGGCGATCCGACTTGCCCGCGAAGGGGCCCGTCAGCCGATGAAAATCTTACTTGGCAGCCACTTTCTCGGACTTGCCGTCATAGCGCTTGCGCCACTCGGTCAGGATTTCGTCGCGATTCTTCGACGCCCAGGCGAAGTCGTTCTTGATCAGGCGCTGCTCGTAATCCGCCGGCAATTCGGTCTGCGGCTTGGCGATACCCGGCTGAGCGAGGACGGCGAAGTTATCTTTGTACAGCTCCATCGCCGCTGGGCTGGCCGAGAAGTCTGCCAGTTTCTTCGCCGCGTCTTCATGCGGTGTGCCCTTGATCACCGCCGTCGCTTCGATCTCCCAGCCCAGGCCTTCTTTCGGCAGGATGATGTCCAGCGGTGCGCCTTGGCGCTTCAACTGAACAGCCGGGTATTCAAAGGAAATACCAATCGGGAACTCACCCGCCGCCGCCAGTTTGCAAGGCTTGGAACCGGAGTGAACGTACTGGCCGATGTTCTGGTGCAGGTCGTCCATGTACTGCCAGCCCTGCTTCTCGCCGAAGGTTTGCAGCCAGGCGCTGACGTCGAGGAAACCGGTGCCGGACGAGGCCGGGTTCGGCATCACGATCTTGCCTTTGTACTCAGGCTTGGTCAGGTCCTGCCAGCTCACGGGTTTGGTCAAACCCTGCTTCTCTGCTTCGACGGTGTTGAAGCAAATGGTCGCGGCCCAGACGTCCATGCCAACCCAGGCTGGCGGGTTGGCGGCGTCGCGGTAGTTGCCGCCGATCTTGCCGAGGTCCTTCGGCGCGTAGCTTTGCAGCATGCCTTGCTGATCGAGAATCGCCAGGCTCGACGCGGCCAGGCCCCAGACGGCATCAGCCTGCGGGCGGGCTTTTTCGGCCAGCAGTTTGGCGGTGATGATGCCGGTGGAATCGCGCACCCACTTGATCTCGACGTCCGGGTTGGCTTTTTCGAAGGCTTCTTTGTAGGTCTTCAGTTGTTCGGCTTCGAGGGCGGTGTACACCGTCAACTCGGTTTTCGCCGCGAAGGCGTTCAGGCTGAAAGCGGTGAGGACAGCAGCGGCCAGGGCCAGGGGCTTGAACATGATCTTTTCCTGTTTTGAGTTGAGGTTGCGGGAGTGGAAATCAGTGACCAGGCGCGATCTGCCGCCAGGCTTGGGAGCGACGCAGCAAACCGCGCGAGGCCCAGGCCAGCAGCAGGGACACGCCCGCCGAGGTGAACAGAATCAGGGTCGACATCGCCGCCGCGCCGCCGACGTTGCCGGCGTCGTCCATGTTCAGTACCGCCACCGCTGCGAGGATGGTGTCGGGGCTGTAGAGGAAGATCGCCGCCGAGACGGTGGTCATGGCCGAGACGAACAGGTAGCGCACGATGTCCAACAGCGCCGGCAGGCAGATCGGCACGGTGACCCGCAGGTAATGCCGGTACAGCGGCGCCTTGAGCGACAGCGCGGCGGCTTCAAACTCGGCGTCGAGTTGGCGTAGCGCCGTGGTCGCGGTCATTTGCGCGGTGGTCAGATAGTGAGCAATGGTGCAGACCACCAGCAGGGTCATGGTCCCGTAGAGCACATGCAGCGGGTTGTCGCTGAGGTTGAAGAAGAAGACATAACCCAGGCCCAGCACCAGACCCGGCACCGCCATCGGTACGAAACTGAGCATGCGCAATGTCAGATTCAGTCCGCGCTGGCCCTTGGTTTTTTCCATCAGGTAGGCGCCGGTGAAGATCAGCACGCTGCCGATCAACGCCGTGCACAGGGCCATCTTCACGCTGTTGCCGTAGGCCAGCCAACCGCCGCCCGCCGTGTCGTTGAACTGGTAATGGTTGAGCGACAGCGACAGGTTGTACGGCCAGAATTTCACCAGCGACGAGAACACCGCCATGCCAAACACCAGCAGCAACACCGCGCAGATCAGCAGCACGATGGCCAGGTAGCAGCCGTCGCGCAGTTTCGACGGTGCCGGTTGAAAGACCTGCGCCCGACCGCTCATGGAATCACCGTGACGCCGGCGCAGCCACGCATCGACCCCGAAGCTGAACAGCGCCGGCAGCAGCAGGACCATGCCGATCAATGCACCGCGACCGAATTGTTGCTGACCAACCACGGCTTTGTAGGCTTCCAGCGCCAACACCTGATAGTCGCCGCCGACCACCACGGGCACGCCGAAGTCAGTGATGGTCAGGGTGAAAACAAGACAGAACGCAGCGAACACCGCCTGACGCGTCGCCGGCCAGGTGATGCTGCGGAAGGCTTTCGCCGGACTGGCGCCCATGCTGGAGGCGGCATCGAACAGTCGCGCATCCGCCAGGGACAGGGCTGACAGCAGAATCATCAAGGCGTGTGGGAAGGTGTAGATGACCTCGCCCAGAACAATGCCCCAGAAGCCGTAGATATTGTCCGAGAGCAAACCGCGCAACATGCCTTGGTTACCGAACAGATAAACCAGTGCAATGCCCGGCAACATCGACGGCGCCATCAATGGCAACAGCGACATTCCACGCCAGATAGCCTTGCCCGGAATCAGGGTGCGTTGCAGCGCGTAGGCAAACAGGTAGGCCAGCGGTACGACAATCGCCGCGACGCTGAGGGACACTTTCAGGCTATTGCCGAGCAACCAGTGGAAATTCGCACTGGTGACCAGTTCACGCGCAGCCACCAGACCACCGCCCTGCCCGGCCTCCGAACTGAAGCCACGCCAGAAGATCGCCAACAACGGCATCAGCACTGCGACGCCGAGCAACACCAGCAAAAGGACTTTGCCGCCGACCACGAACACCCGGTCGCCGATCTCGGCACGGGAGGTCTGCCGAACCTGCTTGTGCGGTATCGGCAGCGCGATGTTCGCGCTCATCAGGCAAACACCTGCAGGCTGCGCGGCGGCAAGGCGACCATGATCTGCTGCGCGCCGAGACGCGGCATGGCTTCCGGTGCCAGTTCCGCCAGCAGTGCGTGACCCGGCAGTTGATCGAGCTCGAAGCTCATGCGGCAGCGGTTGCCGAGAAAGGTGATTTCACGAACCTTGGCCGGGAACAGGTTTTCTTCATGCACCAGCGGGTTGACGTTGATCGCCTCGGGCCGGCAGAACAAACGACCCGACGCGGTTTTTGCACTGCCATCCGCCAGACGCATGTTCATCCCGCCGACCTGCGCATGACTGTCGCTGCTGCGCTGGAAGGGCAGCCAGTTGCCCTGGCCGACAAACTCCGCCACGAACGGCGTGGCCGGGCGGTCGTAGATTTCCTGCGGCGTGGCGTATTGCTCGACCTTGCCGTTGTTCATCACGGCGATGCGGTCGGCCATCAGCATGGCCTCGTCCTGATTGTGGGTGACCATCAGCGTGGTGATGCCTAGGCTGCGCTGCAGTTGGCGCAGTTCGGTGCACAGGTGCTCGCGGACTCGGGCATCGAGGGCGGACATCGGCTCGTCCAGCAACAACAACGAAGGCGCCGGCGCCAGGGCGCGGGCCAGTGCGACACGTTGCTGCTGACCGCCGGACAATTGGCCGGGGTACTTTTTCTCACTGCCGGTCAGGCCGACCAGTTCCAGCATCTGACCGACGCGCTTGCGCACTTCATCGCGACCGCTGCCGGCGAGGCCGTAGGCAATGTTCGCTTCGACGGTGAGATTGGGGAACAACGCGTAGGACTGAAACAGAATGCCGTAGTCCCGCGCCTGAGGTGCCAGGTGCGAGACGTCGCGATCACCGAGGTACAACTCGCCGCTGTCCTGTTTCTCCAGACCGGCGATGCAACGCAGCAAGGTGGTCTTGCCACAGCCCGACGGCCCCAGCAGGCACACCAGTTCACCGGCCGCCACGTCGAGGGAAACGTTATCCAGCGCAGTGAAAGCGCCGAAGCGTTTCTGCACGCCGCGCACCTTCATCGGGGCGCCGGGGTTGGTCAGGGCAGTTGCGATCGAGTGGTTCATGGACGGGCCTCATCAAGCAGATGAAGGCCATCCTAGGGATGTAATGCGTCCGTCATGTGGCAGTGAGGCCAAAACGGCTGATAGTGGTATTCGTAAATTTTGGAGCTGCCCTCTGAAATAAGGCCAGAACGGCTTTTTCAACTCGAACAAAACTTACTATAAAAACAATCAGCACTCTGCGAGCCGTTAGCCAATCAACTTTCAACCGAAATAAAAACTAACGATACCGAGCATTTCATCACTACAAAATTTCAATTACTACAAATACACTTCAAACCAATCTCAACCAACCACACTATTTATCGAGATACATCATGAGTCCAAACGAGCAACTTCATTCATTTACCGGAACATTAACCTTCAACGGCAAACCCATCACTACCAACTACAACAGATTGACTCAATTAATTCTGAATAAAGAAACAACCCCAACGAAACGTGAAGAATACAGAAAACAGCTGGAACGAATTCCTGAACACATAACAACTGCTGACAATGTAGAAGCCGAACTGCTTTACTTCCAAAAGGATGGTGATCGTTATCTGATCCACACACGCAGCCCTGGCCGTTACACAAACCATTTACTGAGCATGGAAGGCCCTCATCGAACCTGGTCGGCCTATTCCGGCACTGATGCGACAGGCTATGCTGTTACTCTTTTTGGAAGGGGCCGAGACAACATCACATTAGATGATTTAATTACCGACCAACTGGATATTATTATACTTGCCGGCGGAAGGCGCTCCATCCGCAACTACGGTATTCCCGGCGCGCCTGCTGCTTTTACCGACAACAATGGCGACTATGAAGCCGGTGATTTTCAGCTAACCGTAGTTGATCGAAACGTCGCACCGTAAGTTAGCAACAAGGTTGTTCTCAACAACCAGCCATTTCCTGCGCCAACCCCAGGAACGCCGCCGGCAACCGCGCGCCTTTGCGTTCCTTGAGGCAGTACAAATACTCGGGAATCTGCGGCGCATTCTCGATGGTCAGCACGCGAAGTTGCGGATCATGCGGCACTTCCTGCCGGGCAATGATGCTGATCCCGATGTTGCGCAGCACCGCCTCGCGGATCGATTCACGGCTGCCGATCTCCAGCAACGGGCCGAAACTCACCCCGGCGCTGGCCAGCAATTCTTCGGTCAGACGCCGAGTGGTCGAGCCTGACTCGCGCATCAACAACGTATGCCCGGCCAACGCGCTGAGCGGCACATGATCGTGCACCGCCAACGGATGATTGCGATGCACTGCCAACACCAGCGGATCGCTGCCGAGCACCCGCCGAATCAGTCGCGCATCGTCGAGCAGTTGCGAGGACGCGGCGACATCCACCCGGTAATCCTCCAGCGCCTCCAGCACCTGCTGCGAGTTGCCGATCTCCACCGACACTTCCACCTGCGGCAAGCGCTCGCGGAAGGTCTTCACCAGATCGAGGATGTAATACGGCGCCGTGGCGGCGATGCGCAAAGTGCCCTGGACCTGGCCGCTGTTACGCAGGAAAAACTCGATGTCGGCTTCCTGCTGCAACAGCGTCTTGACCATCGGCAGCAGCCGCGCACCTTCATCACTGACGCTGAGGCGGCGACCGCCACGGTAGAACAGTTCAACCGAGTACTGGCTTTCCAGATTGCGGATTTGCGTGGTCACGGTGGGCTGGCTCAGGCCGAGCTTTTTCGCCGCCAGGGTAATGCTGCCCAGACGGGCCACCATGTAAAACGCCTTCAGCTCGGCACTCAGCACACCCGCTCCTCATCACTTACTTGCGCAACAGGCGCAAACCGTTGAACACCACCAACAGGCTCACGCCCATGTCGGCGAACACCGCCATCCACATGGTGGCGATCCCGGCGAAGGTTACCCCAAGAAAGATAGCCTTGATGACCAAAGCGAGGGCGATGTTCTGTTTTAGGATGCTCGACGTCTGCCGCGACAGGCGGATGAACGTGGGGATTTTGCGCAGATCGTCGTCCATCAGGGCGACATCGGCGGTTTCGATGGCGGTATCGGTGCCAGCGGCGGCCATCGCAAAACCGATCTCGGCCCGGGCCAGTGCCGGGGCATCGTTGATGCCATCACCGACCATGCCGACGCTATGGCCCTGTGCATAAAGGGCTTCGATGGCTTGCAGTTTATCGGTCGGCAGCAGATCGCCCTTGGCTTCGTCGATGCCGACTTGTGCGGCAATCGCCTGGGCGGTGTGGACGTTGTCGCCAGTGAGCATCAGAGTTTTGATGCCCAGGTCGTGTAATTGCTGGATCGCCTCGCGACTGGACTCCTTGACCGTATCGGCCACGGCGAACAGCGCCAACGGGCCGGATTTGTCGAGCAGCAGCACCACCGACTTGCCCTGTTTTTCCAGCGCAAACAGCTTTTCTTCCAGGGCGGGCGAGCACAGGTTCAGCTCTTCGACCAAACGGTGGTTGCCCAAGTGGTAGACCTGACCGTTGATTTCACCGCGCACCCCGCGACCGGCCAAGGCTTCGAAGTTATCCACAACGAGCGGTGCAAAGGTTTTATCCACAGCTGCATTGGCGATGGCCAGCGACACCGGGTGGTCCGAGCGCCCCGCCAATGCCGCCGCAATTCCCGGTGCCGAGGCATCAGCGGTTGGGTCAAGCGACAGGTAATCGGTCTGCACCGGTTTGCCGTGGGTGATCGTGCCGGTCTTGTCCAGCGCCAGGTAATCGAGCTTGTAACCGCCCTCCAGATAAACGCCGCCCTTGACCAGAATCCCTTTGCGCGCCGCCGCCGCGAGGCCGCTGACGATGGTCACTGGCGTCGAGATCACCAGCGCGCACGGGCACGCGACCACCAGCAATACCAACGCGCGATAGATCCAGTCGAACCAGACGGCGCCCATGAACAGCGGCGGAATTACCGCGACGGCCAAAGCCAGGGCGAACACCGCCGGTGTGTAGATTTTTGAAAACTGGTCAACGAAACGCTGAGTCGGTGCCCGTGCGCCTTGCGCCTGTTCGACGGCGTGGATGATCCGCGCCAGGGTCGAATTGTTGGCGGCGGCGGTGACGGAATACTCCAGGGAACCAGCCTGATTGATGGTCCCGGCGAAAACCTTGTCGCCAAGCGTCTTCTCGACCGGCAGGCTTTCACCCGTGATCGGTGCCTGATCGATGGTCGAACTGCCCGATACCACTTCACCGTCCAGGCCAATCCGCTCACCGGGCCGCACGCGCACCCGCGCGCCCAGCTCGATGGTTTTGACGTCCTGCAAAACCCAACTGCCATCGGCCTGCAATACCGTGGCCTGCTCCGGGGTCATCTGCATCAAACCGCTGATTGCATTGCGCGCGCGGTCCAGGGACTTGGCCTCGATCAACTCGGCCACGGTGAACAGGAACATCACCATCGCCGCTTCCGGCCACTGTCCGATCAGGATCGCGCCGGTCACCGCAATGCTCATCAGCGCGTTGATGTTGAGGTTGAGGTTTTTCAGGGCGATCCAGCCCTTTTTGTAAGTGCTGAGGCCGCCGCTGAGGATCGAGACCAGCGCGATAACCGCCACGACCCAGTTGGGCGCTGCGTCGGTGAAGTGGATCACTTCGGCGGCGAGCGCGGTCACGCCGGACAACGCCAGCGGCCACCACGGCTTTTTCTCAGGTGCCGGGGCGGGTGCTTCGACGCCCTGCTCCAGCGGCTCGGCAACCATGCCCAGCGACTTGATCGCGTCGATGATCGGCGCGGTGCCCGGCAAGTCATGAGTGACGCCCAGCACGCGGTTGATCAGGTTGAATTCCAGCTGCTGCACACCGGCGAGCTTGCCCAGTTTGTTCTGGATCAGCGTCTGCTCGGTCGGGCAGTCCATCGCGTCGATGCGGAAACTGCTCAACCGCGCGTTGGCGGTGGACGTTTCGCTGAGCTTGATCAGCGACGGCGCCGCCGCTTTGGAAGAACAGCAGGAATCCCCGTGACCGCCATGGTCATGTTTCTGTACAGGCTGCAGTTTGTGGCTGTGACCAGCCTCGTGTGTGTGATCGTGTCGGGAATCGCTCATCAGGTCGCGTCCATAAGGTGCCTGTTGCCAAGTAAAGACCCTGTAGCCACTATAGGGTCAAGCACCCTTTTGGAGATTGCCGTCATGAAGATCGGAGAACTGGCCAGGCTCACGGACTGCGCCGTGGAAACCATTCGCTACTACGAGCGCGAAAACCTGCTGCCGGAACCGGCCCGCAGCGACGGCAACTACCGCGTCTACACCCAGGCCCACGCCGAACGCCTGACCTTCATCCGCAACTGCCGTACCCTCGACATGACGCTCGAGGAAATCCGCAGCCTGCTGGCCTTGCGCGACAGCCCGCAGGATCAGTGTGAAAGCGTGAATGCGCTGATCGACGAGCACATTCATCACGTGAAAGCGCGGATCGACGGGTTGCTGGCGTTACAGGCACAACTGCTCGACCTGCGCCAACGCTGTGGCGAAGGGCCGGATATCGATCAATGCGGGATTTTGCAGCGGTTGGAAGTGAGCGGCGGGGTTGTGGCGACGGAGGTTGAGCATTCGCATGTGGGCCGCAGTCATGGGCATTGAGGGCCTCTTCGCGGGCAAGCCTCGCTCCTACAGATTTACACTGACCTGTAGGAGCGAGGCTTGCCCGCGAACACCGCGAAGCGGTGCCCGTCTCAGACCGCCATCGGCGCGGTCATTGGCGCATGGTGCTGATAACCCTCAAGCGAAAAATCACCCGGTTCGATCAACTCCAGCCACTCCGGCTGATAAACGCCCGTCTTGGCAAACTCCGGCACACGATCACTGATCACCAGCTTCGGCATCGGGAACGGCTCGCGCTTGAGCTGTTCATTCAGCATGTCCAGATGGTTTTCGTAGACGTGCGCGTCACCGATGAAATAGGTGAACCAGCGCGGCGTGTAACCGGTCAGGCGACCGATCAGGCTCAGCAGCGCGGCGCCTTCGGTGAGGTTGAACGGCGTGCCCAGGCCCAGGTCGTTGGAGCGGATGTAGAGCGTCAGGGAAATTTCCTTGGTCTCGACATTCGGGTGGAACTGGTACAGCAAGTGGCACGGCGGCAGGGCCATTTCATCAAGCTGCGCAACGTTCCAGCCGTGGAACAGGATGCGGCGGCTGCCCGGGTCCTTGATGATGGTGTCGACGCACTGGCGGATCTGATCGATCGCCTTGTACAGCACCACGTAAGCCTGACCGTCTTCTTCGCCTTCAGCGATCTGGCGGTAACCTTGCTTCAGGGTCTGCTCGATGGCGGCCTGGTTGCTGACCGGGATCTGCTTGTACGCCGGCCATTTGCGCCATTGCACGCCGTAGATCTCGCCGAGGTCGTCTTCACCCTGGCGGAACGGGTTGGCCAGCCATTGCGCGTTTTCGTTGGCGTTCTGGTCCCAGACCTTGCAGCCCAGCGCACGGAATTCGGCGGCGTTGTTCACCCCACGCAGAAAACCGCACATCTCGCCGATGGCCGATTTGAAGGCCATCTTGCGCGTGGTGATCGCCGGGAAACCTTCTTGCAGGTCGTAACGCAGCATCGCGCCCGGAAAGCTGATGGTGTTCACGCCGGTGCGGTTGGCCTGTTTGGTGCCGTTCTTGATGACGTGGGCGACCAGTTCGAGATATTGCTTCATGAGTTACCTGTGTCCTTGAACCCGGAGGCCATCGCCCCCGGGATTCGAATTTATACGGCTGCCGCTGGAGTCGCCGGGGCGCGGTGATACGCCAGCCAGATCAGGAACAGCCCGCCGACGATCATCGGCACGCAGAGCACCTGGCCCATGGTCAGCCAGTTCCAGGCCAGATAGCCCAGTTGCGCGTCCGGTACGCGGACGAATTCGACGATGAAACGGAAGATGCCATAGAACAGCGCGAACATCCCGGACACCGCCATGGTCGGCCGTGGCTTGCGCGAGAACAGCCACAGGATCAGGAACAGCGCGACGCCTTCCAGCGCGAACTGATACAGCTGCGACGGGTGACGCGGCAACTGCGCCGGATCGCTGAACGGCGGGAAGATCATCGCCCACGGCACGTCGGTCGCCTTGCCCCACAATTCGGCGTTGATGAAGTTGCCGATACGCCCGGCGCCCAGGCCGATCGGCACCATCGGCGCGACGAAGTCCATCAGCTGGAAGAACGACTTGTTGTTCTTTTTACCGAACCACAACGCCGCCAGCATCACGCCGATGAAGCCGCCGTGGAACGACATGCCACCCTTCCACACTTCGAAAATCAGCGTCGGGTTGGCCAGGTAAGCGTGCAGATCGTAGAACAGCACATAGCCCAGGCGACCGCCGACGATAACGCCCATCGACATCCAGAAGACCATGTCGGAGAGCTTCTCCTTGGTCCAGGTCGGGTCGAAACGGTTGAGCCGGCGCGACGCCAGCAGCCACGCACCGCCGATGCCGATCAGGTACATCAAGCCGTACCAGTGGATTTTCAGCGGACCGATGGCCAGGGCCACCGGGTCGATCTGCGGGTAAGGCAGCATTGCGACTCCTCGTTAGAGTTGAAAGCTTCAAAATTCCCGGGCGACGCTGCCACCTCAGGATTAAGCCAGGATTGTGCGGTGCGTCAGATCAGAAAATTCAAACCCACGCAGAACAGCAAAGCGGCGAACAGTCTTTTCAGCAACTTCGGCGACAGCCTGTGGGCCAGTCGCGCACCGATACGGGCGAAAAACATGCTGGTCAGGGCGATCCCCAGCAGCGCCGGCAAATAAATAAAACCGAGACTATGAGCCGGCAGCAACGGATCGTGCCAGCCCAGAATCATGAAACTTAATGCACTGGCCAGCGCGATGGGCAGACCGCACGCCGAGGACGTGGCCACGGCTTGCTGCATCGGCACGCTGCGCCAGGTCAGGAACGGCACGGTCAGCGAACCACCGCCAATCCCGAAAATCGCCGACGCCCAGCCAATCACACTGCCGGCCACGGTCAGACCGACTTTACCCGGCACCGTTCGGCTGGCCTTGGGCTTGACGTCCAGCATCAACTGCACGGCGATGACCAGGGCAAATACGCCGATGATTTTCTGCAGGTTTGGCCCGGAGATCGCTTCGGCTGTCAGCGCGCCGAACCCGGCGCCGAGCAGGATGCCGACGGTCATCCAGGCAAAAATCGGCCAACGCACGGCGCCGCGGCGATGATGCTCGCGCACAGCATTGACCGAGGTAAAGATGATCGTAGCCAGGGATGTGCCGACCGCCAGATGCGTCAGGATCGAGGCGTCGAAACCCTGCAAGGTGAAACTGAACACCAGCACCGGCACGATGATAATTCCGCCGCCGACGCCAAACAGGCCGGCCAGCACGCCTGCACAGGCGCCGAGCGCCAGATAGAGCAGAAATTCCATGTACGACCCCCAAAGAAGAGCGGCATGGTAACGGATGCATGGCCTTCGGCTCCACTGGATGGCGATGGATACCCGCACAATGACTGCGTAGAGTGGGCAAAAACACACAAGGACCACCTTATGTGCCTGATTGTCTTTGCCTGGCGCCCGGGTCACGCCCAGCCGCTGATCGTCGCCGCCAACCGCGACGAATTCTATGCCCGACCCAGCCTGCCCCTGGCGCAATGGCCCGAAGCACCGCACGTCTACGCCGGTCGCGACCTGGAAGCCGGCGGCACCTGGCTCGGTGTCGGCGCCAACGGGCGCTTTGCGGCGCTCACCAATATTCGCGATCCCCATCAACCGGCCGCTCGAAAATCCCGAGGTGAACTGGTTGCGCGATTTCTCAGCGGCGACATGCCGATAGATGATTATTTGGACGACGTTGTTGGACGTTCACTGGAATATGCCGGTTTTAACCTGCTGATCGGCAATGCCAATGAACTGTGGCACTTCAATGCCCGGGAGCTTGAAGCGGTGCTGCTGCCGGCCGGGGTGTATGGGTTATCGAATGCTGGCCTGGATACGCCGTGGCCGAAGTTGCTCAAGGCGCGAGCGGCGCTGGAGGCTGTTCTGGAGGATCCGCAGCCCGAGGCGTTATTGGCGTTGCTCAGTGATTCGCAGACAGCGCCTTTTGCAGAGCTGCCGGATACCGGGGTGGGTCTGGCGACCGAGTCGTTGTTATCGAGTGTGTTTATTGCCAGCCAGAGCTATGGGACGCGGGCGAGTACGGCGTTGATTGTTCAGGCGGATGGGACGCGGCTGATGGTCGAACGGAGTTTCGGGCCGTATGGCGGGCATCTTGGGGAAGTGGAGATCAGAATTTAGCATTGTCTGATCCGGCCTCATCGCCAGCAGGCTGGCTCCCACAGGGGATTTGCGTCAAACACAAATCCAATGTGGGAGCCAGCCTGCTGGCGATGAGGCCATCAGCGTTTTAGAGGGCTTTGACCGCAGCCGGGCTGACCATCTTCGCCAACCCGAGGTTCTTCAGCGCCAGTTGCAGCGAGCTGTGGATAACTTGCGGGTTGTCGATGGTCATCAGCTCCGCGAGCAATTCCTTGGCCTTGCTCAGGTTGATCTGACGCAGCATCCACTTCACCTTCGGCAGGTTGGTGGCGTTCATCGACAAACTGTCGAAGCCCATCGCCATCAGCAGCACCGCCGCCGCCGGGTCACCCGCCATCTCGCCGCAGATGCTCACAGGCTTGCCTTCGGCATGGGCGTCACGCACCACGGTCTGCAACGCCTGTAGCACCGCCGGGTGCAAGTAGTCGTAGAGGTCGGCCACTCGCGGGTTGTTGCGGTCCACGGCCAGCAGGTACTGGGTCAGGTCGTTGGAACCGACCGACAGGAAGTCCACTTGCCGCGCCAGTTCCTTGGTCTGATAAACAGCCGCCGGAATCTCGATCATCACGCCAATCGGCGGCATCGGCACGTCGGTGCCTTCGTCGCGGACTTCGCCCCACGCCCGGTGAATCAGGTGCAGGGCTTCTTCGAGTTCATGGGTGCCGGAGATCATCGGCAGCAGAATCCGCAGGTTGTTCAAGCCTTCGCTGGCCTTGAGCATGGCGCGGGTCTGCACCAGGAAGATTTCCGGGTGGTCGAGGGTGACGCGAATGCCGCGCCAGCCGAGGAACGGGTTGTCTTCCTTGATCGGGAAGTACGACAGCGACTTGTCGCCGCCGATGTCCAGGCTGCGCATGGTCACCGGTTGCGGGTGGAACGCGGCGAGCTGCTCGCGATAGATCGCCAGCTGCTCTTTTTCGCTCGGGAATCGCTGGTTGATCATGAACGGCACTTCGGTGCGGTACAGACCGACACCTTCGGCACCGCGCTTTTGCGCCCGCGCCACGTCCGCCAGCAGACCGGTGTTGACCCACAGTGGCATGCGGTGACCGTCGAGGGTCACGCACGGCAGGTCGCGCAGGGAATCGAGACCGAGCGCCAGTTGTTTCTCTTCTTCCACCACCTCGGCGAACTGCTTGCGCAGCACATCGCTGGGGTTGGTGTAGACCTCGCCGCGATTGCCATCGACGATCAATTCGATGCCGTCGACCTTGGCATAAGGCAGGTCGACCAGGCCCATCACCGTCGGGATGCCCATCGCCCGGGCGAGGATCGCGACGTGGGAGTTACCTGAACCGAGGACCGAAACCAGACCGACCAGCGTGCCTTCCGGCACCTCGCCGAGCATCGCCGGCGTCAGTTCTTCGCTGACCAGAATGGTTTTTTCCGGGTAGACCAGGTTCTGCTGACGCTCTTCCTGCAAGTAGGCGAGCAGACGGCGGCCAAGGTCCTTGACGTCCGATGCGCGCTCACGCAGGTAGGCGTCGTCCATCAATTCGAAACGGTTGACGTGCTCAGTGACCACCTGGCGCAGCGCGCCCTGGGCCCACTGACCGGTCTTGATCACCGTGGTCACTTCGCTGCCGAGCGCCTCATCGGCGAGCATCATCAGGTAGACGTCGAACAAGGCGCGCTCTTCGGGGCGCAACTGCGAGGCCAGTTTGGCCGACAACGCACGCATGTCGGCGCGCACGCCTTCGATGGCGGTCTTGAACAACGCCAGTTCGGCGTCGATGTCGCTGATGGTCTTGTCCGGCACCACGTCCAGATCGGCCGGTGGCAGCATGACCACCGCCGTACCGACCGCCGCGCCCGGCGAACCCGGCACGCCGATGAACTTGGCTTCCTGGATGCCTTTGCCCTGACGGCCCAGGCCTCGGATCGAACCGGTGGCCTCGGCGTGGGCGATAACCCCGGCAAGTTGCGCGCTCATGGTCACGAGGAAGGCTTCTTCACCTTCATCGAACTGGCGGCGTTCTTTTTGCTGAATGACCAACACGCCGACAACGCGGCGGTGGTGGATGATCGGTGCCCCGAGGAATGAGGCGTAGCGCTCTTCACCGGTCTCGGCGAAGTAGCGGTAGCGCGGGTGATCCGCGGCGTTTTCGAGGTTCAGGGGTTCTTCACGCGTGCCGACCAGGCCGACCAGACCTTCGTTGGGTGCCATGCTGACTTTGCCGATCGAGCGCTTGTTCAAGCCCTCGGTCGCCATCAGCACGAAGCGGTTGGTCTCGGGGTCAAGCAGGTAGACCGAGCAGACCTGGCTGCCCATGGCCTCTTTGACGCGCAACACAATAATCCCCAACGCCGCCTTGAGATCCTTGGCGGAGTTAACTTCCTGGACGATCTTGCGCAGCGTATTGAGCATGGCTCGGGGTCGAACTCCGTCGTCAGTCGCGCGCTAAAAGGCGCGGGGCAAGCTCTTTGAGAGCGCGTCGATACACCTCGCGCTTGAATGTCACCACCTGGCCCAACGGATACCAATAACTGACCCAGCGCCAGCCATCGAATTCCGGTTTACCGGTCAAATCCATCCGCACCCGCTGCTCGTTGGAGATCAGGCGCAGGAGAAACCATTTCTGTTTCTGGCCGATGCACAGCGGTTGGCTGTGGGTACGGACCAGACGTTGCGGCAAACGATAGCGCAACCAGCCCCGGGTGCAGGCGAGAATTTCAACATCTTCACGCTCCAGACCCACTTCTTCGTTCAACTCGCGGTACAAGGCGTCTTCCGGCGTCTCCTGGGGGTTGATACCACCCTGTGGAAACTGCCAGGCATCTTGATTGATACGGCGAGCCCATAGCACCTGTCCGGCATCATTCGTGAGAATGATCCCGACATTGGGGCGGAAACCATCGGGGTCGATCACGGCAACAACCTCGCAAACGCATGTCGCCGCATTGTTCCACAAAGGTTGTGAAGGCAGCAACGAGCCGGCCAACCTTATGTGCACTCTTGTGAAAAGTCCGTATTCTGGGCGCCTTTCTACAGACTTTTCAGCGAGTAACTGCAATGCGCCTGGCTTTATTCGACTTGGACAACACCCTTTTGGGCGGCGACAGTGACCACGCCTGGGGTGATTACCTGTGCGAACGCGGCTTCCTCGACGCCGTCGCCTACAAGACACGCAACGACGAGTTCTATCAGGATTACCTGGCCGGCAAGCTGGATAACGCCGCCTACCTGAACTTTTGCCTGGAAGTGCTCGGCCGCACCGAAATGGCCACGCTGGATCAGTGGCACAGCGATTACATGCGCGACTGCATCGAGCCGATCGTGCTGCCCAAGGGACTTGAGCTGCTGAAGAAGCACCGCGATGCCGGCGACAAACTGGTGATCATCACGGCGACCAACCGCTTCGTCACAGGTCCGATTGCCGAGCGTTTGGGCGTTGAAACCCTGATCGCCACCGAGTGCGAGATGGTCGATGGCCGCTACACCGGGCGCAGCACCGACGTGCCGTGCTTCCGCGAAGGCAAGGTGACGCGGCTTAATCGTTGGCTGGAAGAAAGCGGGCATTCGCTGGAAGACAGTTACTTCTACAGCGACTCGATGAATGATTTTCCGTTGCTGGAACAGGTGGCGAATCCGGTGGCGGTTGATCCGGACCCGAATTTGCGTGCCGAGGCCGAGAAACGTGGCTGGCCGGTGATTTCGTTGCGTGACTGAAATCGCCTTCGCGGGCAAGCCTCGCTCCTACAGGTCATGCGTCAATTATGAAAATGACGCAAATCCCGTAGGAGCGAGGCTCGCCTGCGAAGGGGTCAACTCGGTTTCAAGCGTTAAACAGGCTTGGCACCCATCAACCCGGCAATGGCGATAAAGCAGACGAAGCTGAACAACGCCAGGGCGAAGGTAAACTTGCCGTTCCCCGCCGGCGCCTTGCGCAACTTGTTAAGCCGCACCAACAACCAGAACCACGCCAACGCCGCAACGGTGTAAAGCACACTCGACGCCAGCAACCACGTCTGCCCCAACGGCCAGCCCACCAGATGCACCATCCACCAGCCGGTAAACGGCATGCTCAGCAGTGCCAGCCCCATCAACAGCCAGATGAACACCCGAGGCCGTTGCAACGTGCGGCTGCCCGCCGTCGCGTCGCCATTACGCCGAGTTCGCCAGACCCAGATCCCCAGGCCCAGCGCACAGACCAGCAGCAAAACCGTCGCCACCATGTGCGCCACTTTCAGGGCGGTTAACGTTTCCATTGTTCGACTTCCTTATGACCTGCCCATCAGCGTAGCCGCTCAGCCAAGAAACAGCTGATAGGCCGGATTGTCGCTTTCGTCCCAGTACGGGTAGCCGATTTCTTCCAGCGCCGCCGGCACCAGATGACGCTCTTCGTGAGGCACTTGCAGCCCTGCGACCACACGACCGTCCGCCGCGCCGTGGTTGCGGTAGTGGAACATCGAGATGTTCCAGCGCCCGCCGAGCTTGCTGAGGAAGTTGAACAGCGCGCCCGGTCGCTCCGGAAATTCGAAGCGCAGCACCACTTCATCCACCACCTGGGCCGCGCGGCCACCGACCATGTGCCGGATATGCAACTTGGCCAGTTCGTTGTCGGTCAGGTCCAGCACCGGAAAACCCTGCTCGGTCAGACTGGCAAGCAGCGCACTGCGCGGATCGTTTTCCGGGTGCGTCTGCACGCCAACGAAGATGTGCGCTTCGCTGCCGGTGTTGTAGCGGTAGTTGAATTCGGTGATCTGGCGCTTGCCGATGGCTTCGCAGAACGCCTTGAAGCTGCCCGGCTTCTCGGGGATGGTCACGGCGATGATAGCTTCGCGGCCCTCGCCCAGCTCGGCGCGTTCAGCCACATGGCGCAAGCGGTCGAAGTTGACGTTGGCGCCGGAATCGATGGCCACAAAGGTGTGCCCGGTGACAGCGTGCTGCTCGACGTATTTCTTGATCCCGGCCACGCCCAGGGCGCCGGCAGGTTCAGTGATCGAGCGGGTATCGTCGTAGATATCCTTGATCGCCGCGCAGATCTCGTCGGTGCTGACCGTGATCACTTCATCGACATAGTCTTTGCAGATGTCGAACGTGTACTGACCAATCTGAGCGACCGCGACGCCGTCGGCGAAGAGGCCCACGGTCGGCAGCACCACGCGCTCGCCGGCGGCCATGGCAGCTTGCAGGCAATTGGAGTCGTCCGGCTCGACGCCGATGATCTTGATTTCCGGGCGCAGGTATTTCACGTACGCCGCGATACCGGCGATCAGACCGCCGCCGCCGACCGGAACGAAGATCGCATCCAGACGCCCAGGGTGCTGGCGCAGAATCTCCATGGCCACCGTGCCCTGCCCGGCAATGGTGTGGGGATCGTCGTACGGGTGAATGTAGACGTAGCCTTTTTCGTCGACCAGTTTCAGCGAGTAAGCCAGGGCTTCCGGGAACGAATCCCCGTGCAGCACCACTTTGCCACCACGGGAACGCACGCCTTCGACTTTGATTTCCGGGGTGGTCTTGGGCATGACGATGGTGGCTTTCACGCCGAGCACTTTCGCCGCCAGGGCCAGGCCCTGCGCGTGATTACCGGCCGAAGCCGTCACGACGCCGCGCGCGCGTTCTTCATCGCTCAACTGCGTGAGCTTGTTGTAGGCCCCGCGAATCTTGAACGAGAACACCGGCTGCAAGTCTTCACGCTTGAGCAAAATACTGTTGCCCAGCCGCTCGGAGAGCTGGCGGGCAGTCTGCAATGGGGTTTCTACGGCAACGTCATAAACGCGCGAGGTGAGGATCTTTTTGACGTACTGTTCGAGCATCGGAAAGCATCACTGAGCGGGTTGGGCAGGGCCAAGGAGTCTAACCCGGCTTTCGGGCGTGCGACCACACTAAACAGGTGGTTTTACCCTCCCCGGAAGGGATCAAGGACCTGTAGGAGCGAGGCTTGCCCGCGAAGAGGCCGGCACATCCAGAATAAATGTTGGCAGTAAGAACGCTTTCGCGGGCAAGCCTCGCTCCTACAGGTCACGGTGGCGGTCTGCCAATCGGGCAATGACCTTCCCCGTCCCGGGGCCTATAATGCCGGGCTTTCGTTCCCCCTCTTCGGCACTTCGGAGCCCGCATGACCCAGGATCAACTCAAACAGGCAGTAGCCCAGGCCGCCGTCGACTTCATCCTCCCGAAACTCGACGACAAGAGCATCGTCGGGGTCGGCACCGGCTCCACCGCCAACTGCTTCATCGACGCACTGGCGCAACACAAAGGCGCCTTCGATGGCGCAGTCGCCAGTTCCGAAGCCACCGCCGCACGCCTCAAGGGCCACGGTATTCCGGTGTATGAGCTGAATACCGTCAGTGACCTGGAGTTCTACGTCGACGGCGCCGACGAAAGCGACGAACACCTGAACCTGATCAAGGGCGGCGGCGCAGCCCTGACCCGCGAGAAGATCGTTGCGGCCGTGGCCAAGACCTTCATCTGCATCGCCGATGGCAGCAAACTGGTGCCGGTGCTCGGCGCGTTCCCGCTGCCGGTCGAAGTGATCCCGATGGCCCGCAGCCACGTGGCCCGCGAGCTGGTGAAGCTCGGCGGCGACCCGGTTTACCGTGAAGGCGTGCTGACTGACAACGGCAACATCATTCTGGATGTGTTCAACATGCAGATCACCAACCCGGTCGAGCTGGAGACGCAGATCAATGCGATCGTCGGCGTGGTGACCAACGGTTTGTTCGCGGCGCGTCCTGCGGATCTGCTGTTGCTGGGCACCAGCGAAGGCGTGAAGACCCTGCGCGCTCAATAATCAGACACGCCGATAAACCTGTGGGAGCGAGCCTGCTCGCGATAGCGGTCTTTCAGTCAACATCTCTATCGACTGACACGACCTCATCGCGAGCAGGCTCGCTCCCACATTGGTTCCGGGGTGTTAGTTAGGGTTGCACTGGTTTCTTGAAGACGTAGAACAGGTTCGGCTCGCTCACCAGGTACATCGTGCCGTCGTCATCCATGGCGATCCCTTCCGCTTGCGGCACCGTCTTCTGCAACCCCTGACGCCCCTTGTTCAGTGACATGGTGCTCAGCGGACGCCCGTCCACATCCAGCTCCAGAATCAGTCGCGACTCGTCGGACAGCGCCAACAGGTGACCGCTGCGCTCGTCGTATTGCAGGCTCGACAGGTCTCGCACAAACATCCCGGCATCGCGCTTGGGGTTGTTGACCACGTGCACCGCATAGGATTTTTCCGGGTTGTAATGCGGAAAGCCCTGCACTTCATAGATCAGCATCGGGTCGCGCTCCTTGGCGACAAACAGCCGCTTGCCCACCGAATCGTAGGCCAGGCCTTCAAAACCCTTGTTGCTGCTCATGTGCACGCCGAGGGTTATCTGTTCGGCATCCGCCGCATCGAGGAACGTCGTGTCCTTCTCCAGATGAATCTTGATCAGCCGCTGCTGACGCTCGTCGGTGATGACGTAAGTGTCGGCGCTGATGAATTCCACCGCTTCCGGATCACCGAAGCCGACCAGCGCGATGCGCTGAAGGATCTGACCTTCCAGCGACAGCTCGATCAGCTCGGAGTTTTTATTGGTGACGGTGAACAGGCTTTTGCGGACCGGATCGAAGGTCAGCGCTGACACATCGTCGTCCAGGCCTTCGATGACCCGACCCTCAATGACAACCTGATAGTGATCCAGTCCGATCGACTGGGCGCTTTCTGCCTGCCAAAGCGTATGCAGATTGAACCAGGCCCGCTCAAACAGACGCAGGTGTTGGCCGAACGCAACCAGCACGGTCAGCGCGATCACCGAGAGAATCAGGATCAGGGGTTTGGGGCGGGCAAGTCGGCGCATTCAGGCAAGCTCGGAATCAGGACGGGCGGATGAAATACCACGGCAGTCTGAATTGAAGCTTAAAGGCCGTTGGGTTGGCCCTACAACTGAGCGTCGCGTTTCCTACACATTCGCGGATCAAGATCGCAGATCAAGGTCGTGAATCAAGCTCGCGAATCAGTGCTGCTTTTCGAATCGGTAGAACAGGTTCGGCTCGCTCACCATGTACAGCGTGCCCGCCTCGTCCATGGTCACGCCTTCGGCGCGGGGAATGGTCTTCTTCAGGCCATTGAAACCACCCAGCAAGGTCATGAAACTGACCTGCTCGCCCTTCTCGTCCAGCTCCAGCAGCAAGTGGGAATCAGCGGACAACACCAGCGTATGGCCGGTGCGCGGGTCGATGGCCAAGGCCGACAGGTTGCGGATGTCCAGCGCGTCACTGGCCAGCTTCTGCTTGTCGCCGGTGAGTGTCAGGCCGTCGGCGCTTTTCCAGGTGAACAGCGCCGGTGGACGCTCCTCACCCAGCAGCATGTGTTGATTGCGCGCATCCCAGACGACCGCTTCGAACGCTTTGTTCTGGTCTTTCGACGGACCGAGGTCGTACTTGGGGAAGTTGGCGATGTTCAGCTCGCGGGTATCGGCGTCGACCTTGACGATGGTCAGCAGATGCTCACGCTCATCGACAATGGCCAGCAGACCGTTGCCCATGACCGTCACGCCTTCCGGGTTGCTCCAGCCCACCAAGGGCATTTTGCGCAGCACTTCACCCTGCAGGCCCAGCTCGACCAGGAACGGGTTTTTGCCCATCACCGAGAACAGGGTTTTGGTTTGCGGGTTGTAGGCCAGGTCGGACGCTTCGTCTTTTTCCATCCCTGGCAGCAACTTGGCATCGATCACCGCCCGATAATCCGGGAGCCAGATACTTTCCTGGCGTTCGGCCGGGCTTTCGAAACGCTCCAGCACCCAGAGCACCCCGCGGTCATCCCAATGCATGGCAAAGGCAAGGCCATACGCGGCGGCCGCGACCAGCAAAAGCCAGGCATACCAACGCATGAAAAAGCGCGGGCGACGGGCAGTTTTAAGCGTGGGCAGCGATTGGATGGCCATCAGGGGATGCGTTCCAGAAATTCAGGCTAAGGGTAATAGCACAATTGGGACCGGCTCAGACGCCAGAAGCCCGGGAATTATCCAGACAAGATGTGAAAAAAACGGGAAATGGCGGGATTGCCCTTTACGGGCAACTAAATCCCCCCTGTAGGAGCCGGCTTGCCGGCGATGGCGGTGGAACATTCAGCATAAATGTTGAATGTGACGGCCTCATCGCCGGCAAGCCGGCTCCTACAGGGGGTTTGTGTCAGCGGACGCTGCTGGTGAAGCTGCTCGCGCCTGGCAGTTCCAGAACGATTTCGTCACCCACATTCAGCGGGCCGACACCGACCGGCGTGCCAGTCAGGATCACGTCGCCAGCCTGCAGCGAAAAGCAGCCGGCCATGTGCTGGATCATTGGCACGATCGGGTTGAGCATCGCGCTGCTGTTGCCATCCTGGCGCACTTCGCCGTTGATGGTCAGGCGGATGCCGATGTCGGTCAGGTCGGCAAAGGTGCTGCCTGATACGAACGGGGCAATCACTGCCGCACCGTCGAAGGACTTGGCGATTTCCCACGGCAGGCCTTTGGACTTCAGCTCTGCCTGCTTGTCACGCAGAGTCAGGTCCAGCGCTGGAGCGAAACCGGAAATAGCATCAAGGACTTCTTCACGGCTTGGCTTGGTCGACAATGGCTTGCCGATCAACACCGCGATTTCGGCCTCGTAGTGCACTGAACCGCGCTCGGTCGGAATGCTGAAACCGCCTTCCAGCGGCACGACACAGCTGCCTGGCTTGATAAACAGCAGGGGCTCCGTTGGCACCGGGTTGTCCAGTTCCTTGGCGTGTTCGGCGTAGTTGCGGCCGATGCAAACCACTTTGCCCAATGGGAAGTGGATGCGTGTACCGTCGACATACTGGTGCTGATAGCTCATTGACCGACTCCTGGTTCGTAGCGCTTAAGTTCGAAAATCAAACAGCGAAAATCTTGCCCGGGTTCATGATGCCGTTCGGATCGAACACCGCTTTGACCGCTTTCATGTACTCGATCTCAACCGGGGAGCGGCTGTAGGTCAAGTAGTCACGCTTGGTCATGCCCACGCCGTGTTCGGCGGAAATCGAGCCGTTGTACTTCTCGACGGTTTCGAACACCCACTTGTTCACGGTCGCGCACTTGGCGAAGAACTCGTCCTTGCTCAAGTCATCCGGCTTGAGAATGTTCAAGTGCAGGTTGCCGTCGCCGATGTGGCCGAACCAGACGATTTCGAAGTCCGGGTAGTGTTCGCCGACGATCGCATCGATTTCCTTCAGGAACGCCGGGACTTTCGACACAGTGACCGAAATGTCGTTTTTGTACGGCGTCCAGTGGGAGATGGTTTCGGAAATGTATTCGCGCAGTTTCCAGAGGTTTTGCAGCTGGGTTTCGCTCTGGCTCATCACGCCATCCAGCACCCAGCCCTGCTCCACGCAATGCTCGAAGGTTTCCAGCGCGTGGTTGGCCACTTCTTCAGTGGTCGCTTCGAATTCCAGCAGCGCGTAGAACGGGCAGTCGGTTTCAAACGGCGCCGGCACGTCACCGCGCCCCATGACCTTGGCCAGGGCTTTGTCGGAGAAGAATTCGAACGCGGTCAGGTCAAGTTTGCTCTGGAACGCGTGCAATACCGGCATGATCGAGTCGAAGTCGGCAGTGCCAAGCACCATCGCGGTGAGGTTTTTCGGCGCCCGGTCCAGACGCATGGTCGCTTCGACCACAAACCCGAGGGTGCCTTCAGCGCCGATGAACAGCTGACGCATGTCGTAGCCGGTAGCGTTCTTGATCAGGTCGCGGTTCAGTTCCAGCACGTCACCCTTGCCGGTGACCACTTTCATGCCGGCGACCCAGTTGCGGGTCATGCCGTAGCGAATCACCTTGATCCCGCCGGCATTGGTGCCGATATTGCCGCCAATCTGACTCGATCCTGCGGAAGCGAAGTCCACCGGGTAGTACAGGCCTTTTTCTTCGGCGACGTTCTGCAAATGCTCGGTCACGACGCCCGGCTGGCACACGGCGGTGCGGTCGGTGAGGTTCACGTCGAGGATCTGGTTCATATAGTCGAAGGACACGACCACTTCGCCATTGGCGGCCACCGCAGCGGCAGAAAGCCCGGTGCGCCCGCCGGACGGCACCAGCGCCACCTTGTGTTTATTGGCCCACAAAACGATGGCCTGGACCTGCTCGGTGGTCTTCGGGAACACGATGGCGGTCGGGGCCGGGGCGAAATGCTTGGTCCAATCCTTGCCGTAAGCGTTCAGGGAGTCGGCATCGGTCAGTACCTTGCCAGGCTCGACCAGGGTCTTCAGTTCATCAATCAGGGCAGGATTGGTCATCGACAGAACTCTCGAACAATTCATGGTCATCCTGAGAACGCTTCACGTCGCAGGAATGAGTGTTTGCGGGGCGCTTATGCTAGCATACCGACCCCGCAGGATAGTGCCCAACGGCTGTTCTGCGGCGACGGCTGTCGTGCCGTCGGGGTCAGCGTTCTGTGCCCTGCCTTATACGTACGTTCCTCTTTTGACGAGTGGCTGTTGCCGTCAAGCAAGGCGCCGCGACGAGTCATAGCTCGCTATGGGGAGGAGCGGCAACGCAGCATGACGGCAACAGACGCCGTCAAAAAGGAACAGTACGTATAAGGCAGGGCACTCTGACCATTCCTGCCATTTTTCTCCGGGATACAGGTTTACGCAGATGAGCAAGACTTCTCTCGATAAGAGCAAGATCAAGTTCCTTCTTCTCGAAGGCGTCCACCAATCGGCTGTCGACGTTCTCAAGTCGGCGGGCTACACCAGCATCGAGTACCTCACGGGTTCTCTGCCGGAAGCCCAGCTGAAGGAAAAGATCGCTGATGCTCACTTCATCGGCATTCGCTCCCGCACTCAACTGACCGAAGAGATCTTCGATCACGCGAAGAAGCTCGTCGCTGTAGGTTGTTTCTGCATCGGCACCAACCAGGTTGACCTGAACGCTGCCCGCGAACGCGGCATCGCAGTGTTCAACGCTCCGTACTCCAACACTCGCTCCGTTGCCGAGCTGGTGCTGGCCGAAGCGATCCTGTTGCTGCGCGGCATCCCTGAGAAGAACGCTTCCTGCCACCGTGGCGGCTGGATCAAAAGCGCTGCCAACTCCTTCGAAATCCGTGGCAAGAAGCTCGGCATCGTCGGTTATGGCTCGATCGGTACGCAACTGTCGGTCCTGGCTGAAGGCCTGGGCATGCAGGTGTACTTCTACGACACCGTGACCAAGCTGCCTCTGGGTAACGCGACCCAGGTCGGCAACCTGCACGAGCTGCTGGGCATGTCCGACATCGTCACCCTGCACGTTCCGGAAACCGCTGCGACCCAGTGGATGATCGGCGAGCAGGAAATCCGCGCCATCAAGAAGGGCGGCATCCTGATCAACGCCGCTCGCGGCACCGTGGTCGAACTGCAAGCCCTGGCAGACGCGATCAAGGACAAGCACCTGATCGGCGCGGCCATCGACGTATTCCCGGTGGAGCCACGCTCCAACGACGAAGAGTTCGAAAGCCCGCTGCGTGGCCTGGACAACGTGATCCTGACCCCGCACATCGGTGGTTCCACCGCTGAAGCGCAAGCCAACATCGGCCTGGAAGTGGCCGAGAAACTGGTCAAGTACAGCGACAACGGTACGTCGGTATCGTCCGTGAACTTCCCGGAAGTGGCCCTGCCGGCTCACCCTGGCAAGCACCGTCTGCTGCACATCCACGAGAACATTCCGGGTGTGATGAGCGAGATCAACAAGGTCTTCGCCGAAAACGGCATCAACATCTCCGGTCAGTTCCTGCAGACCAACGAGAAAGTCGGCTACGTGGTGATCGACGTAGACGCCGAGTACTCGGACCTGGCGCAACAGAAGCTGCAACACGTCAACGGCACCATCCGTAGCCGCGTGTTGTTCTGATAGCGACTTGAGCGACAAAAAAGGAGACCTTCGGGTCTCCTTTTTCTTGGGCGCGACTAACGTTACTTAACGTTGACGGTGATTTTCTCGGAGAGGATCGGCGGATCGAACGGCATGTGGTTGCTATCGCCAAGCTCGAGTTGCAAGGTGTGCTTGCCGGGCGTCAGCGTTACTTCAGCCTGAGTCTGCGCGTTGCCGAAATGCTGGTGGTTGGCATCTTTGGGGATCGGCGCACCGGCGGCTGGCAACTCATCGACATCGATCAACAAGTGGTGATGACCGGTGTTCTTGGTGGGATCACCCGCCGGGGCCAGCGCAATGTTCTCGACAGCGAATTTGACGACGACAGTCTGCGGGACCGTCGCACCGTCTTCAGGAGAAACGATGGACACTTCAGCACCCTTGGGTGCCGGCGTAGCCGCACTGGCCAGCACCGAAACACCCATCAGCAGGCCAGCCAGCGCAGCACGTGACATAAAGGTTTTCATTCTCTTCTCCAGTTTTTTCGTAAAATCCATGTGACCATGACAACTTCATGGCCATTCGTTGTCGAAGGCACTCGACAACCATAGCAAAGCGAGCCTGAACCAGCGCATCGCGATAAATGTATTCAAAGGAGTGACCATGCGCTTTTTGCCTGGCCTGATCTGCCTGCTACCCCTTTTGAGCCCTTTGGCTCATGCCGAACTGATTGACGATGTAAACGACCGCGGTGAATTGCGAATTGCCCTTGAGGCTAATACACCACCTTTCAATTTCAAGGACGATGGCCAACTCTCGGGCTTCGAAGTCGAACTGGGCCAACTGCTGGCCAATGAACTGGATGTAAGGGCCGACTTCGTCGTCACCGATTCCAGCGATCTGTTGACCGGCGTTGAAAGCGGCAAGTACGACATCGCCATCAATCACATAACAGAGACTCCGGCGCTCAAGGATCGTTTCGACTTCAGCGAACCTTACATTCACACCGATGCGCATTTGATCGCGCAGAAAGAAGAGCCGCGTTCAATCCTGTTGGTGCAGTCGCTGACGCAAGAAAAGCCGAAAGCCGCCCCGGCCGAGAACCTGGCCATTCCGTTTCAGAAAGGGAACCCGGCGTTTCATGCCAGCCTGGAGAACGCGTTGCAGCGGATAAAGGCAGATGGGCGACTGGAGGCACTGGAGAAGAAATGGTTTGGGGCGGATGCCGCCGAGATACCGAAACCCTAAGGCCACGGACAATCACCGCAATCCCTTGTAGGAGCCGGCTTGCTGGCGATAGCGGTTTAACATTCGACAAATGTGCTGACTGATACACCGCTATCGCCAGCAAGCCGGCTCCTACAGGATGCGTGTACGGAATCAGAATTGCAGTGCAGCGGCGGCTTCAGCCAGTTCCAGTTCGCTGAAGACCTGCACGCCATGGCGCTTGAGCAACGCCGCCGTCACGCCTTCGCCGCTGACTTTCACGCCGCTGAACGTGCCGTCATAGGTCAACAGGTTGCCGCAGGATGGGCTGTTGGCCTTGAGCACAGCGATGCGGATGTTGTGTTTCTGTACCAGCTCCAGCGCCTGGTAGGCACCGCTCAGAAACTGCGCGCTGACATCCTCGCCCTCGGTGGTCATCACCGCCGCCTGCCCCTCCAGCACTTCACTGCCCTGCCCGCCCGGAATCTCCGCCGCCGCCCGTGGCGTCGGCAAGCCACCGGCAACTTCCGGACACAACGGCACGACGCGACCTTCGTCGACCCACTGTTGAAGCTGATCGAACGGCCCGCTGGCACCGCCGTCGTAACGCACGCGGTGGCCGAGCAGGCAGCGACTTACCAGAATTTTCTGCATGATCAGAACGGCTCGTTGCCACGACGCCGGAACCAGCCGGTCAACGACAGGCGATCGCGGGTCGCGGGCAGGACTTCGTGGGGCACTTCGCCCGACAGGAACACCACCAGGCATCCGCCGGTAGGCACCACATCGTATTCGACGCCTTCCTTGAGATACATGCGCAACTGACCGCCGTGCTCCGGCAACCAGGCGTCGTTGAGGTAGACCACCGCCGAGACCATGCGCCGATCATCGTCGCGAAAGCGGTCGACATGCTTGAGGTAGAAAGCGCCGGGCGGGTACATCGCGAAATGGCTTTCAAAGTCTTCGAGGCCCAGATACAACCCGCGATTCAATGCCTCGCGCAGGCTGTCCATCAACTGCAGATAGCTGTCGCAAGCCAGGGCCTGACCCGGCTCGATCCACTGGATTCGGTCGCCGCGAATTCCCTCGCGAATCTCCGATGTCGGCCCGCGGCCCACGGCGGCCGGGGCCAATTCACCCTCGGCGGCACGTTTACGGCACTCAGCCGCCAGTTCTTGGGTCAGACCCAAAGGCAGGAAAATGTTCTGCTGCGACCAGCCGCGCTCGGCCAGGTCGTCGACGATACGTAACAGCAGCGGGTGATCAGAGGGTATTGGCATGGCGCGCATAGTATTCCTGTGCCGGAAAATCCGACAGAGCCGCGCGGCGGCTTGATACGAATTCTCGACAAGTCCCTATGCCACACGGAGAATAGTCGCCTGCTGACAGGAGTCCCTATGCGCCGTTTGCTTTTCTCACTGATGATGTTCTGCGTTTTGCCCGCTTGGGCAGACGGCCACGACCAGTTGTACAAGGTCGCCGGCTGGCCAGAACAACGCGCGCATTTCAGTGATGCCCTTTCAGCCGCTCAGCAGCGTTACCAGAACAGCCTGCCGCCCGCCGTGTTTCAGGCGCTGGTGAACAACAGCAATCAGCGCTTTGCCCCGCAGGCCGTGGACCAGCGCGCCGAAGCGCAATTGCGCAAAACCCTGGCCGATCCTAAACCTGCACTGGCTTTTTTCCAGTCACCGCTAGGCAAGAAGATCGTCGCCGCCGAGTTGCTGGCGACCCGTCGCGATCAACTGGCGAAGAACGCCAAAGGCCTGCCGAAGATTCAGGCCAGCGACAGTCGCACGCTGATCATCGGTCACCTCGCCCAGGCCTTGCCCGCGCGGGAGGCCGGTGCGGAAGTCAGCCTGGCGATTGCCGGCGTCGCGGCCGACAGCCTGAGTTCGATGATCCCCGGCCTGCTCGGTGGCGGTCAGGCGCAGGGGCTGTTGAACGGTCAGCGTCAACGCTTGATGGACCAGATCGGCAGCGACCTCAACAACACGCTGTTGTATGTCTATCGCGATCTGTCGGATGACGAGCTGGAAGAGTTCGCCACGTTTGCCGAGTCGGCGGAAGGCAAGGCGTATTACCAGGCGGCGTTGGCAGCGATTCGGGCGGGGTTGGCGGTGGGGCAAACCCCTTCGAACCTCAGTCAGTAATCTCCGGTGTCTGACAGGACGCCTTCGCGGGCAAGCCTCGCTCCTACAGGGTTCACGCATGACTCGTAGGAGCGAGGCTTGCCCGCGAAGAGGCCGGAACAACCGCTAAAGACTCCGGCCTTTTATCCGCTTCGTCAAAAACCCGAAATACTCCCCGCGCAACGCCACCGTCTCATTCGCCAAATGATGCCGCGCCTCAGGCAGCATCAACACCTGAGGCCGATCGAACTTGGCCTTCAACACCTCAAGATTGTGCTGCCAATCCACCGTCATGTCCGCCTGCCCCTGCACGATCAGCGGCCGTCGAGTGCTGTCCGGCGCAGCTTCGATGCGTTTGATCCAGCGCGCCAGCGCCCCAACCCAGGCCGTCGGCAAGCGCAGCGGTTGCAGCGGGTCGGCTTGCAGGAACGGCAGGAAATCCGGGTCGTTGGAGTTCTCGCTGAAACGTCGGGCGATGGCTTTGACGAACGGCTTGAGCAAGTAATAACTGAGCTGCGACCAGCCCCAGGCGCGCGGCCTCACCAGCGGCGACAACAGGATCACCTGGCCCTGGGCCGGGCTGCCCGCCCCTTCGTTAAGCACATGGTCGATCACGATGGCGCCACCGGTGCTTTGACCGCACAGGTGCCACGGCTGCGGCAGATCGAGGGATTTCGCCTCGGCGAACAGCCCTTGCAGCGTGTCCTGATACTCGGCGAAATCGTTGATGCTCGCACGCTCGCCGCTGGACAGGCCATGCCCCGGCAAGTCGCAAGCAATCACCGCGAAATCCTGATTCAGCGCCCACTCGATCACGTGCCGGTAGAGCCCGGTGTGATCGTAGAAACCGTGGAACACAAACAACGTCGCCTTCGCCCGCTCCGGCCACCACACTTGGCCGACCACGTCATAAGCGTCCACTTCAAAACGACCCAGGCCCCTGCGCAACTGACGCCCCGGAAAATCCAGCCCGTAGAACCGCTGGTACGCCTGCGCCTCCTCGGACAGCGGCTGCCACTCGGCCAGGGGCCGCAGGCTGGCACGCAAATGATCGGGGGCGAAAGTGGCGGACATGGGCGATTCCAGAGCACGAAGCGGACTTTATAAGCCTGCGATATTCATCTGTCGCGGCAAGCATGGCAAGCTGGGCGACCTTCGAGGATCGACACCCATGCGTTCGCCCTACCGCACCCCACTGCTTGCCTGCCTGCTCGCCCTCGTGTGCGCCGGTGTTTTATGGGCGGCGTACGACTGGTTTCAAGGACGCTACCTGCGAGCGTTCAGCGAACACACGGCGGTGTTTTCCGGTGACCCGTTGCACCTGCCCGACAACCTCGCCGGCCCCGGCGCCATTCGCCTGGTGCACTTCTGGGACCCGGCCTGTCCCTGCAACGTCGGCAATCAACAACACCTGAGCGAACTGGTCGAGCAGTATGTGCCACAGGGCGTCGAGTTTTATGCGGTACAAAAACCCGGCAGCCACGGCCAGTTGCCGAGCACGCTGAGCAGCCTGAAAACCATCACCGTCCTCCCTGGCTCCGAACAGATCCCGGCCAGCCCGGCCGTGGCGATCTGGGACCGCAGCGGCAAACTGGCCTACTTCGGCCCTTACAGCGAAGGCCTGACCTGTAATTCGAGCAACAGCTTCATTGAGCCGATCCTACAAGCGTTAAACGCGGGCCGCACCGTCAATGCCACGCACACGCTGGCCGTCGGGTGTTACTGCCCGTGGCCCGCCGACACAAAGCAGTAAGACCGCGCAGACGCGAATCCCTCCTAAGGGCGATGGGCCGATTCGGCAAGCCGTGTTAAACAGTGGCGCCAGGGAACTGCTGCCACTAATAACAACAAGGAGTCACCATGAAACGTAGCCTGACCGTTCTCGCACTGCTGATAGTCGCGCTCGCCGCAGGTGCCGGCGGGTACATCTACAGCAAGCAACCGACGCGCCAGGGCATGGTCGAGCTGCAACACTTGCAAGGCTCCGTCACCGTCCGTTACGACGAACGCGGCATCCCGCACATCCGCGCCGAAAACGAAACCGACCTGTACCGCGCCCTCGGCTATGTGCACGCCCAGGACCGGCTGTTTCAGATGGAAGTCCTGCGTCGCCTGGCCCGTGGTGAACTGGCCGAAGTGCTGGGCCCCAAACTGCTCGACACCGATAAGCTGATGCGCAGCCTGCGCATTCGCGAACGCGCCGAAACCTACCTGGCGAACATGGATAAGCAGTCGCCGGCCTTCATCGCCATGCAAGCCTATCTGGACGGCATCAACCAGTATCAGGACAGCCATGCAAAACCTGCGGAGTTCGATGTACTGGGCATTCCAAAACGCCCGTTCACTGCGCAGGACACCATCAGCATCGCCGGTTACATGGCCTACAGTTTTGCCGCAGCGTTTCGCACCGAACCCTTGCTGACCTACGTGCGCGATCAACTGGGTGCCGAGTACCTGAACGTTTTCGATCTCGACTGGCAGTCCAAAGGCGTGCTGGCGAACAACCACAGCAGCACCCCGCCGCCTCTCGCCAGCGCCGACTGGAAAGACCTCAACGCCCTCGCCCGCCTGAGCGAGCAGGCGCTGGCCGACAACGGTTTACCGCAGTTCGAGGGCAGCAACGCCTGGGTCGTCGCGGGCAATCGAACCAAAAGTGGCAAGCCGCTGCTGGCGGGTGATCCGCACATTCGCTTCTCTGCGCCGTCGGTGTGGTACGAAGCGCAGCTCTCGGCGCCGGGCTTCGAGCTCTACGGCCACTATCAGGCGTTGATGCCGTTCGCCTCGCTGGGGATGAACCGCGACTTCGGCTGGAGCATCACCATGTTCCAGAACGACGACCTCGACCTGATCGCCGAGAAGGTCAACCCGGACAACGCCAACCAGGTCTGGTATCGCGGCAAGTGGGTGGACATGGTCACCAGCGAACAGCAGATCGCGGTCAAGGGGCAGCCGCCAGTGAAGTTGCTGCTGCGCCAATCGCCGCACGGGCCGATCGTCAACGATGCGCTGGGCAACAGCGTCGGCAAAACGCCCATCGCCATGTGGTGGGGTTTTCTCGAAAGCCAGAACCCGATCCTCGAAGGTTTCTACCAGCTCAACCGTGCCGACACCCTGGCCAAGGCGCGCAGTGCCGCCGCCAAGGTCCAGGCGCCGGGCCTGAACATCGTCTGGGCCAATGCCAAGGGCGACATCGGCTGGTGGGCGGCGGCGCAACTGCCTAAGCGTCCGGCGGGTGTGCGGCCGTGGTTCATCCTCGACGGCAGCAGCGCCGAAGCGGACAAGGACGGCTTCTACCCGTTCAGCGCCAACCCGCAGGAAGAGAACCCGGCGCGGGGCTACATTGTCTCGGCCAACTTCCAGCCCGTGTCGCCGACCGGCATGGAGATCCCTGGTTACTACAACCTCGCCGATCGTGGGCAGCAGCTCAATCGTCAGCTCAGTGATAAAGCCGTGAAGTGGGATCTGGAGGCCAGCCAGAAACTGCAACTGGGCACCACCACCGCCTACGGCCCGCGTTTGCTCGCGCCGTTGTTACCAGTGCTGCATGAGGTGGTGAGCGATCCCGCCGAACTGAAACTGGTGGAACAACTGGCCCAGTGGACAGGCGACTACCCGCTGGATTCCACCAGTGCCACGCTGTTCAACCAGTTCCTGTTCAACCTCGCTGACGCGACGATGCACGATGAGCTGGGCAACGACTTCTTCGAGACGCTGCTCTCGACCCGGGTGATCGACGCTGCGCTGCCGCGCCTGGCGGCGAACGCCGACTCACCGTGGTGGGACAACCGCAACACCCTCGGCAAGGAAACCCGCGCCGACACGGTCAAGGTGGCGTGGCAAGCGAGCCTCGCGCACCTCAAGAGCACGCTGGGTGCGGATTTCACGCAATGGCAGTGGGGCAAGGCGCATACGCTGACCCATGGTCATCCACTGGGGCAACAGAAGCCGCTGGACCGGATTTTCAATGTCGGGCCGTTCGCGGCACCGGGCACTCACGAGGTGCCGAACAACCTATCGGCCAAGATCGGCCCGGCGCCGTGGCCGGTGACTTATGGGCCATCGACCCGACGCCTGATCGACTTCGCCGACCCGGCGCACAGCCTGACCGTCAACCCGGTGGGCCAGAGCGGCGTGCCGTTTGACCGGCATTTTGATGATCAGGCTGAGGCGTATGTCGAAGGGGTGTATTTCCAGGCGCATCTCAATGATGAAGAGGTGACAGCGAATACGCGGAGTACGTTGAAGCTGTTGCCGGCGCGGGCTGTGCCATAGATTTGTGTTGGCCGGGCTGACGCCTTCGCGGGCAAGCCTCGCTCCTACAGGAATAGGTCACTTGTAGGAGCGAGGCTTGCCCGCGAAGAGGCCCTGACTGACCACACAAATGTCAGCTCAAACCATCGCCGCAAAATTCAACCTGAACTGCTGCGGCGTTACCCCCAACCGGCGATTGAACACGCTGCGCATATGCTGCGCATCGCGAAACCCGCACTGATACGCCACCGTCTTCAACGGCGCAACGGTGCTTTCGAGCATCACCCGCGCCGCATCCACCCTCGCCCGTTCGACGAATTCCGCCGGGGTAACCTTCGCCTCTTTGGCAAACACCCTGGAAAAGTTGCGGGCGCTCATGTTGGCGGCGTTGGCCAGGTCAGCAATGGTCAGATCGCCGGTCAGGTTGGCCAGCACATAATGCTGAACCATCGCCACCGCCGACGTCGGCTCGGCGTGGGGCGTGAGGAATGGACTGAACTGCGATTGCCCGCCCGAGCGCTGCGTGAACACCACCAACCGTTTGGCCACGCTGAGCGCCACTTCCGGCCCATGATCCCGGGCCAACAAGTACAACGACAGATCGATCCCCGCCGTGACCCCGGCCGAGGTATAGAGCTCGCCGTCCTGCACGTACAAGCGATCAGCCTCGACCTGCGTCGAAGGGCACAACGCCGCGAGCGCAGCGGCATCGCCCCAATGAGTCGTCACTGTTCGCCCTTCGAGCAAGCCTGCCCGGGCGAGCATGAACGCACCGTTGCAGATCGAGCCGAACCGTTGCGCCAGCGCGCTGGCATCGCGCAGCCAGGCATCGAAGGCCGCGCCGAAATCCATGAACGGCAACTGCGGCCCACCGGCCACCAGCAACAAGTCGTACGCCCCCAGCGCCTCGCTGAAATGCCGATGGGCATTGAGGGATAAACCGTTGGAGCACGGCATCACACCGCGCTCGACGCCGATCACCTCCAGTTGATAGTGATCCTGCGGCGCGAGGAAACGATTGGCCTCGGAAAACACATCCATGGGGCCGGTGACATCCAGGGACTGCACGCCGGCGAACACCACGATGGCAACGGTTTTACTCATAACAAGGAACACCCTCGATGCACGCAGACTTTGTAGGAGCCGGCTTGCTGGCGATGGAGGGTCAGTCGACATCAATGTTGCTGACATACCATCGCCAGCAAGCCGGCTCCTACAAGGTGTGCGCATGACGTAAATCCATGCGCAGGACCTCAACCGTAGCCAATCCGCGCTCAACAAGCGAGGTTGGCGCGATTTGCATGCTCATTGGCAAGGATCGCAGCCATGGATCGATTGTCCGGTTTTGGGGCCGGGAACAGACTTGTCCCATCAGCGCCGCCACGGCGTTCCCCACGAGGACAGCACCATGAGCAGCACCATCGCCGGCATCAAAATCCCCGACAGCGCTTTGGCCCGGGCCACCACGGAATACATTCGCGACGTCGAATCCGACCTGCTTTATCACCACTCGCGCCGGGTGTTTCTGTTCGGCGCTTTGAGCGGTGAACGCAAGCAACTGGCCTACAACCCGGAGCTGTTGTACGTCGGCGCGATGTTCCATGACCTGGGTCTGGTGGAAGGTCATCGCAGCGACGATGAACGCTTCGAAGTCGATAGCGCCAACGCCGCCAAAGCGTTTCTCAAGCCTTATGGCCTGAGCGATGACGACATCGAACAGGTGTGGTTGTCGATTGCCCTGCACACCACGCCGAACGTAGTGCATCACCTGCGCCCCAATGTGGCGCTGGTGACGGCAGGTGTGGAAATGGATGTGCTGGGGATCGACTACGCGGCATTTCCCACGGCGCAGCGTGAGGCGGTGGTGCACGCGCATCCACGGGGCGAGGGGTTCAAGGAGTGCATCCTGTGTGCGTTCGCCAACGGCTTCAAGCACAAGCCGGACACCACGTTCGGTACGGTGAACGCGGATGTGCTGGTGGACAGCGAGCCAGGGTTCAAGCCGATGAACTTCGTCGAGATCATCCGCAAGTCCCCCTGGATTTCCTGAAACCTGTAGGAGCCGGCTTGCTGGCGATTGCGGTGTAACAGTCAGCGTAATTGTTGAATGTTAAACCGCTATCGCCAGCAAGCCGGCTCCTACAGTAGATCGGGGTTGGCCACGCGATTGTGGCCAACACTCAGGCCGCTTCCGGCGCCTGCTGCGCGCGACGCACGTCCGGTTGCTTCCACGAATCGGCAGCGCTTTCTTCGATGGCCTGCTGAATCGCACGCTTGCGGCTTTCTTCGGCGCGGCGGCTGAAGAACCAGACCAGGAAGGTCATCAACGACACCGCCAGCAGAATCAGGCTGGCCACGGCGTTGATCTCAGGCTTCACGCCCAGACGCACCGCCGAGAACACTTCCATCGGCAAGGTCGTCGACCCCGGCCCCGACACGAAGCTGGCCAACACCAGGTCATCCAGCGACAGGGCGAACGACATCATGCCGCCCGCCCCCAGGGATGGCGCGATCATCGGGATGGTGATCAGGAAGAACACCTTCCACGGCTTCGCCCCGAGATCCATGGCGGCCTCTTCGATGGACAGGTCCAGCTCACGCAAGCGCGCCGACACCACCACCGCCACATACGCCGCACAGAACGTGGTGTGGGCGATCCAGATGGTGACGATGCCACGCTCTTGCGGCCAGCCGATCATCTGCGCCATGGCCACGAACAGCAGCAACAGCGACAGACCGGTGATCACTTCGGGCATCACCAGCGGCGCGGTAACCAGGCCACCGAACAGCGTGCGGCCCTTGAAGCGGGTAATGCGGGTCAGGACGAATGCGGCCAACGTGCCCAGCGCCACAGCGGCAATCGCCGTGTAGCAGGCGATTTCCAGCGAACGCACCACCGAGCCCATCAGTTGGGTGTTGTCCATCAAGCCGACGTACCACTTGATCGACCAGCCGCCCCACACCGTCACCAGTTTCGAGGCGTTGAACGAGTAGATCACCAGGATCAGCATCGGCGCGTAGATAAACAGCAAACCCGCGATCAGCATGAAACTCGAGAAACGGAAGCGCTTCATTCTTTACCCTCCATTTCTTTGGCCTGACTGCGGTTGAACAGGATGATCGGCACAATCAGGATCAACAGCATCACCACCGCCAGGGCAGACGCCACCGGCCAGTCACGGTTGTTGAAGAACTCTTGCCAGAGCACTTTACCGATCATCAGGGTTTCCGGACCGCCCAGCAGTTCCGGGATCACGAACTCGCCCACCACTGGAATGAACACCAGCATGCAACCGGCGACGATGCCGTTCTTGGACAGCGGAATGGTGATCTTCCAGAAGCTGTTGAACGTACTCGAACCGAGGTCGGATGCGGCTTCCAACAGACTGTTGTCGTGCTTCACCAGGTTGGCGTAGAGCGGCAGGATCATGAACGGCAGGTACGAATAAACCACGCCGATGTACACCGCCAGGTTGGTGTTGAGGATCTGCAGCGGTTCGTCGATCCAGCCCATGCTCATCAGGAAACCGTTGAGCAGACCGTTATTGCTGAGAATGCCCATCCACGCGTAAACGCGGATCAGGATCGCGGTCCAGGTCGGCATCATGATCAGCAGCACCAGCACCGTTTGCAGCTCTTTGCGGGCACTGGCGATGGCGTAGGCCATCGGATAACCGATCAGCAGGCAGAGGATGGTGCTGATCAGCGCCATCTTCAACGAACCGAGGTAAGCGGCAATGTACAACTCATCGTCGCCGAGCATCGCGTAGTTGCCGAGGTTGAGCAGCACCTGCAGCTTCTGGTCTACGAAGTTGTAGATCTCGGTGTACGGCGGAATGGCCACGTCGGCTTCAGCGAAGCTGATCTTCAACACGATGAAGAACGGCAGCATGAAGAACATGAACAGCCAGAGGAACGGAACCCCGATGACCAGCTGACGGCCACCGGGAATTATTCGATTGAGGCGGCGTTTGAATTTGCGCATGTTCATGAGCGGAGTACCACGCCGCTGTCGTCTTCCCACCACACGTAAACCTGGTCACCCCAGGTTGGGCGCTGACCACGGCGTTCGGCGTTGGCGACGAACGACTGGACGATCTTGCCGCTCGGCAGCTCGACGTAGAACACCGAGTGACCACCGAGGTAGGCGATGTCGTGCACCTTGCCGCTGGACCAGTTGTATTCGCAGGTCGGCATGTCCGGCGTCACCAACAGCTTTTCCGGACGGATCGCGTAGGTCACGGATTTGTCCTGCACCGAGGTGCTGATGCCGTGGCCCACGTAGATCTGGCGATCCAGGTCTTTGCAGGTGATGGTCGCATGGCCTTCGGCGTCGTCGATCACTTCACCGTCGAAGATGTTGACGTTGCCGATGAACTCGCAGACCAGGCGGCTGGTCGGGGTTTCGTAGATGTCGATCGGGCTGCCGATCTGGGCGATCCAGCCCAGGTGCATGATCGCGATGCGCTCGGCCATGGTCATGGCCTCTTCCTGGTCGTGGGTCACCATCACGCAGGTCACGCCAACGCGTTCGATGATTTCAACCAGCTCAAGCTGCATTTGCGAACGCAGCTTCTTGTCCAGCGCACCCATCGGTTCGTCGAGCAGCAACAGCTTCGGTCGCTTGGCCAGCGAACGCGCCAGGGCCACACGCTGACGCTGACCACCGGACAACTGATGCGGCTTGCGCTTGGCGTACTGGGTCATCTGAACCAGCTTGAGCATGTCGGCCACGCGGGCATCGATTTCAGCCGCAGGCAGTTTGTCCTGCTTGAGGCCGAAGGCGATGTTCTGCGCCACGGTCATGTGCGGGAACAGGGCGTACGACTGGAACATCATGTTGATCGGCCGCTCGTAGGGCGGCATGTCGGTGATGTCTACGCCATCGAGGAAAATGCGCCCCTCCGTGGGCCGTTCGAAGCCTGCGAGCATGCGCAGCAACGTGGACTTGCCCGATCCCGAACCGCCGAGCAGGGCGAAAATCTCGCCTTTCTTGATTTCCAGGGACACATCGTCCACGGCAATCGTCTCGTCGAACTTCTTCGTGACCCGGTCGATTTTGACCAGCACCTGTTTAGGTGACTGGTCGCCCTCGAGGGCTTTCTTATAGGCGCCGGAGGCAACTGCCATTTACGAAACTCCCAAAAAAAAGAGTGCAGTTCGCTCAAGGTGAGCCAACCTGGATAGTTTGAGCCCTGAAGCTATTTGCCCGACTTGACCTTGGTCCAGCTGCGGGTCATCAAACGTTGAATGTTTGGTGGTAACTCGACCGACACGTAGGTCTTGTCGAGGACTGCTTGCGGTGGATAAACCGACTCGTCGGTGCGGATGGACTGCTCCATCAATTTGTCCGAGCCAGGGTTGGGGTTCGCATAGCCAACAGAATCACTGACCTGTGCGATCACCTCGGGTTTCAACAAATAGTTGATGAAGGCGTGGGCCTCTTTGACGTTGCCCGAATCCTTCGGAATCGCGAGCATGTCGAACCACAGCGCACCGCCCTCTTTGGGAATGGTGTAGGCGATGTTCACGCCTTTCTTCGCTTCAGCCGCACGGTTGCGGGCCTGGAACATGTCGCCGGAAAAACCGATCGCGATGCAGATATCGCCGTTGGCCAGATCCGCGATGTACTTGGAGGAGTGGAAGTAGGTCACGTAAGGCCGCACCGCCAGCAACTTGGCTTCAGCCTTTTTGTAATCTTCGGGGTTGGTGCTGTTGGCGTTCAGGCCCATGTAGTTGAGGACCGTCGGCATCATTTCATCGGCGGAGTCGAGGAACGCCACGCCGCAACTCTGCAGCTTCTTGATGTTCTCCGGCTCGAACACCGCGCTCCAGGAATCGATCTTGTCGACGCCCAGCACAGCCTTGATCTTGTCGACGTTGTAACCGATGCCGTTGGTGCCCCACAGGTAAGGGACGGCGTACAAGTTGCCCGGATCGTTTTGTTCCAGACGCTTGAGCAATACGGGGTCGAGGTTCGAGTAGTTCGGCAACTTCGACTTGTCGAGTTTCTGGAAAGCACCGGCCTTGATCTGCTTGCCGAGGAAGTGGTTCGACGGCACGACCACGTCATAACCGGTACGCCCGGCGAGCAACTTGCCCTCCAGGGTTTCGTTGGAATCAAAAACGTCATACACCGGTTTGATACCGGTCTCTTTCTGGAAGTCGGCCAGGGTGGTCTCGCCGATGTAGTCCGACCAGTTATAAATATGCACCGTGCCGGCAGCCTGGACACTGACAGCCATCGTCAGTCCGGCACCGGCCAGCAATGCATTGCGCAACAAAGAAAAAATAGGCAAGTGGAGGTCCTCTAAAATTAGTTGGGCCCAAGTTGCCCCGCGTTACATGACAGTCGTAGCTGCCCAGCAACAAAACCGGCGCGCAACTTACCCTCGAAAAACCGTTCCAGCAAACTTTATGAAGATCCGTGTAGGAGCAGCCGGTCGACGCTCGATTGCTCGCGATGGTCGTCAACGATGACGCTGGGTGCCTGACACCCAGCGGTGCTCTCAGGTTCATCGCGAGCAGGCTCGCTCCTACAAGGGTTACTACTGCTTACTTACCGGATTTGATCTTGGTCCAGCTGCGAGTCAGGATCCGCTGGGTCGCGGCCGGCAAATCGGCAATCGCGTACAGCTTGGCCAGCACATCGGCAGGCGGGTAGACACCCGGATCTTCGGTGATTTCTTTTTCGACCAGAGGAGTGGCCGCCGCGTTACCGTTCGGGAAACGTACCGCGTTGGTGATTTCAGCCATGATTTCCGGCTTTTGCAGGAAGGTCATGAACTTGTAGGCGCCTTCGACGTTTTCGGCATCTTTAGGGATGGCGACCATGTCGTAGAAGCTGCCGGCACCTTCTTTCGGAATGTTGTAGCTGACTTTCACCTTGTCACCGGCTTCGGCGGCGCGCGCTTTGGCCTGGTAGATGTCACCCGAGTAACCCACGGCTACGCAGATGTTGCCGTTGGCCAGGTCGGAGATGTACTTGGACGAGTGGAAGTAGCCAACCGAAGGACGAATCTTCAGGAACAGCGCTTCGGCTTCGGCCAATTGTTTTTTGTCCTGGCTGTCGGTTGGATAGCCCAGGTAGTGCAACGCCACCGGAATCATCTCGGTTGGCGAATCAAGGAAACTGACGCCACACGATTTCAACTTCGCGATGTTTTCAGGTTTGAACAACAGGTCCCAGGAATTGGTCGGTGCATCGGCGCCCAGTGCTGCCTTGACCTTCTCGGCGTTGAAGCCGATACCGATCGAACCCCACATGTACGGGAAGGCATGTTCGTTGCCCGGGTCGCTCACCGATACCGCTTTGAGCAGGTCAGTGTTCAGGTTCTTCCAGTTAGGCAGCTTGGACTTGTCCAGCTTCTGGTAAACGCCGGCCTTGATCTGCTTGGCCAGGAAGTTGTTCGACGGTACGACGATGTCGTAACCGGACTTGCCTGCCAGCAACTTGGCTTCCAGGGTTTCGTTACTGTCGAATACGTCGTAAACGACTTTGATGCCGGACTCGGTTTCGAACTTCTTGATGGTGTCCGGAGCGATGTAATCGGACCAGTTATAGACGTGCAACACCTTGTCGTCCGCCTGAACCGCACCCGCCATAATGCCCATCAGGGACATGGCGAGAAGTGTCTTGCCAGCAAGCTTTTTTCCTAATGCCTTCATGCGTAATGCTCCAAATTTTTTCTTTTTTGAACCACTTTGTTCAGCGGCCAAACCCGGGCAACTGGAACCGCGGCTAGTCTGGCAAGATCGGTGGCGGTCTTTCAAGGAAAGGCCGCCGTTTGCGACTGCCCTGAGCGAAAGTTTCATGTCTCCCGCTCAGAGCCTAGCACTTAGCCCTGCAACGCACTCAGGGTCAGGTCCAGACACTTGCGTGCCTTGGTCACCAGCTCATCGATTTCAGCCTTGGTGATCACCAGTGGCGGAGCGATGATCATGGTGTCGCCGACGGCACGCATGATCAGGCCGTTGTCGAAGCAGAATGTGCGGCAGATCATGCCGACGCCCTTGCCTTCGTAACGCTTGCGCGTGGCCTTGTCCTGAACCAGTTCGATGGCCCCCAACAGCCCCACCCCGCGCACTTCCCCCACTAACGGGTGATCGCTCAGTTCCCGCAAACGTTTCTGCAAGTAAGGTGCCGTTTCTGCATGAACGCGCTCGATAATTTTTTCTTCGCGCAGGATGCGGATGTTTTCCAGCGCCACCGCCGCCGCCACCGGGTGCCCGGAGTAGGTGAAACCGTGGTTGAAATCGCCGCCCTCGTTGAGCACCGCCACCACTTCGTCACGCACGATCAGGCCACCCATCGGGATGTAGCCGGACGTCAGGCCTTTGGCGATGGTCATCATGTCGGGTTTGAGGCCGTAGAAATCGGTACCGAACCACTCACCGGTGCGGCCGAAACCACAGATCACTTCGTCCGCCACGAACAGGATGTCGTACTTGGCGAGGATTTCCTTGATGCGCGGCCAGTAGGTGTCTGGCGGAATGATCACGCCACCGGCACCCTGGATCGGCTCGGCAATAAAGGCACCGACGTTGTCCACGCCGATTTCCAGAATCTTCTCTTCCAGCTGATTGGCTGCCCACACACCGAACTCTTCCGGTGTCATGTCACCGCCTTCACTGAACCAGTAAGGCTGGGCGATGTGGACGATGCCCGGGATCGGCAAGTCGCCTTGTTCGTGCATGTACGTCATGCCACCCAGGCTCGCGCCGGCCACGGTGGAACCGTGATAACCGTTCTTGCGGCTGATGATGACTTTCTTTTTCGGCTGGCCCTTGATCGCCCAATAGTGGCGGACCATACGCAGCATGGTGTCGTTGCCTTCGGAGCCGGAACCGGTGAAGAACACATGGTTCATGCCTTCTGGCGCGATGTCGGCAATGGCCTTGGCCAGCTCGAGCACCGGCGGGTGAGCGGTCTGGAAGAACAGGTTGTAGTAAGGCAACTCGCGCATTTGCTTGCTGGCGGCATCAGCCAGTTCATCGCGACCGTAGCCGATCGCTACGCACCACAGGCCGGCCATGCCGTCGAGGATCTTGTTGCCTTCGCTGTCCCAGAGGTAAACGCCCTTGGCGTTGGTGATGATCCGCGGGCCTTTCTCTTTCAGCTGCTTGAAGTCGCTGAACGGGGCCAGGTGGTGATCGTTGCTCAGGGTTTGCCATTCACGGGTTTGCGGGTTGTTGCTGGTCATGCGAACTCTCCTAAGATTTCGGTGAAAGGCGCCGCCAAAAGCAGCGGCGCCCGGCGCATCAGACGGCGAAGAGCAGGAATTCCCGCTCCCAGGAGCTGATCACGCGCTTGAAGTTTTCATGCTCGGCCCGCTTGACCGCGACGTAGCCAGTGATGAATTTCTTGCCCAGGTATTTCTCGATGGTCGCGCTGTTTTCCATGCGATCCAGCGCGTCCTCGATGGTCAGTGGCAGGCGCAGGTTGCGGCGTTCATAGCCGCGCCCCACCACCGGCGCACTTGGGTTCAAGCCTTCGACCATGCCGATGTAACCGCAGAGCAGGCTCGCGGCAATCGCCAGGTACGGGTTGGCATCAGCCCCCGGCAGGCGGTTTTCCACCCGACGGTTTTGCGGCCCGGCATCCGGCACCCGCAGGCCCACGGTGCGGTTCTCTTCACCCCACTCCACGTTCACCGGCGCCGACGTATCCGGCAGGAAGCGGCGGAACGAGTTGACGTTCGGGGCGAACAGCGGCAACAGCTCGGGGATCAGTTTCTGCAAGCCACCGATGTGATGCAGGAACAACTGGCTCATGGTCCCGTCTTCATTGGAGAAGACGTTCTTGCCGGTCTCGATGTCGATGATGCTCTGGTGCAGGTGCATCGCGCTGCCCGGCTCGCCGGTCATCGGCTTGGCCATGAAAGTGGCGGCCACGTCGTGCTTGAGCGCGGCTTCGCGCATGGTGCGTTTGAACACCAGGATCTGGTCAGCCAGGGACAGGGCATCGCCGTGACGGAAGTTGATTTCCATCTGCGCCGTGCCGTCCTCGTGGATCAGCGTGTCGAGGTCCAGCTCCTGCAGTTCGCACCAGTCGTAGACGTCTTCGAACAGCGGATCGAATTCGTTCGCCGCTTCGATGGAGAACGACTGGCGACCGATTTCCGGGCGCCCCGAGCGACCGATTGGCGGTTGCAGCGGGTAGTCGGGGTCGTCGCTACGCTTGGTCAGGTAAAACTCCATTTCCGGCGCCACGATTGGCTGCCAGCCCTTGTCGGAATAGAGCTTCAGAACCTTTTTAAGCACGTTGCGCGGCGACAGCTCGATCGGGTTGCCTTGCTTGTCATAAGTGTCGTGGATCACCTGGGCGGTCGGCTCGATGGCCCATGGCACCAGGAACACTGCATTCGAGTCGGGACGGCAGATCATGTCGATGTCGGCCGGGTCGAGCAGTTCGTAATAGATGTCGTCTTCGACATAGTCGCCGGTCACGGTCTGCAACAGAACGCTCTCGGGCAGGCGCATGCCTTTTTCAGCAATGAACTTGTTGGTCGGCGAAATCTTGCCCCGGGTGATCCCGGTCAAGTCGGCGATCATGCATTCGACTTCTGTGATCTTGTGGTCTTTCAACCAATCGGTGAGCTGGTCGAGGTTGTTACTCATAAATGCCTCTTAGGCTGAGTTTCCTGACTCTTATAAGTCAGGCGTTGTTTGACGCACGGGCGTCGCTTGGTACAGATTGCCACTGCAATTGCCGCGCACAAATACCTGCCTCGACGACGGCATGGGTGAACGGGAACAATCCAAGGCGTGCAGAATCATGAGCGATGACCGACACGTTGGTCGGGCCAGCCAGGTAAAACGGTTCTATATTGGAAGGACAACCCGTAAAGAGAATGTCGCGCAGACCGTCCAGAATATCGGACGGAACCAGCCGGTTTGCCGGGGAAGGAAGAGTCGACGGCACGCCTTTGGCAACACGGGCCCTGGCGTGAGCGTAACGATCGCCACTGATGTGATAAGCATGCAGACCGATCTGCGTAGAGCAGACGGCGACGCCGATTAACGGCAGGCGAGACATGAAGCACCCCGGTATTATTGCTGTTATGGGTTTGAATCGAGCTTAGCCTTGTTCATTTTTTTACACAACACCCCCGTAAAAAATACAACACGGCCCGCTCAAGCCCGCGGACGGCAAAGCATTCAAAGGCATAAAAACGCCCCAAAGTGCCTCAAAAAAGCCTCATGGGCGCTTTTTTAGGGCAAAAAAGGCCTCGCTTGACTTCGGCATGCCGTTCGGGTTGACTGGAATCCGAAGAGATCAATGATTGATATTTTTAACAACAAAGGTGTTGCATCATGTCGGTACCCCCGCGTGCCGTTCAGCTTAACGAAGCGAACGCGTTCCTTAAGGAACATCCTGAGGTTCTGTACGTTGACCTTCTGATTGCGGATATGAATGGTGTGGTGCGCGGCAAGCGCATTGAACGCACCAGCCTCCACAAGGTTTACGAGAAAGGCATCAACCTGCCGGCCTCTCTATTTGCTCTGGATATCAACGGCTCGACGGTGGAAAGCACCGGCCTGGGCCTGGACATCGGCGATGCTGACCGAATCTGCTATCCAATCCCCGACACACTGTGCAATGAGCCCTGGCAGAAGCGCCCTACCGCGCAACTGTTGATGACCATGCACGAACTCGAAGGCGAACCATTCTTCGCCGACCCGCGCGAAGTGCTGGCCAACGTGGTGCGCAAGTTCGACGAAATGGGCCTGACCATCTGCGCCGCGTTCGAACTGGAGTTCTACCTGATCGACCAGGAGAACGTGAACGGCCGTCCGCAACCACCTCGCTCGCCGGTTTCCGGTAAACGCCCGCACTCGACACAGGTCTACCTGATCGACGACCTCGACGAATACGTCGACTGCCTCCAGGACATTCTGGAAGGTGCAAAAGAGCAAGGCATCCCGGCCGACGCCATCGTCAAGGAAAGTGCCCCGGCGCAGTTCGAAGTGAACCTGCACCACGTGGCCGACCCGATCAAGGCCTGCGACTACGCGGTCCTGCTCAAGCGCCTGATCAAGAACATCGCCTACGACCATGAGATGGACACCACCTTCATGGCCAAGCCTTACCCGGGCCAGGCGGGTAACGGTCTGCACGTCCACATTTCGATTCTTGATAAAGACGGCAAAAACATTTTTGCCAGCGAGGATCCCGAGCAGAACGCCGCACTGCGTCACGCGATCGGCGGTGTGCTCGAGACCCTACCGGCGCAGATGGCTTTCCTCTGCCCGAACGTCAACTCCTACCGTCGTTTCGGCGCGCAGTTCTATGTGCCGAACTCGCCGTGCTGGGGCCTGGACAACCGCACCGTAGCGATTCGCGTACCCACCGGCGCCGCCGATGCCGTGCGCATCGAACACCGTGTAGCCGGCGCCGACGCCAACCCGTACCTGCTGATGGCTTCGGTCCTGGCGGGCGTGCACCACGGCCTGACCAACAAGATCGAGCCGGGCGCACCCGTGGAAGGCAACTCCTACGAGCAGAACGAGCAAAGCCTGCCGAACAACCTGCGCGACGCACTGCGCGAGCTGGACGACAGCGAAGTCATGGCCAAGTACATCGATCCGAAATACATCGATATCTTCGTGGCCTGCAAGGAAAGTGAGCTGGAGGAGTTTGAACACTCCATCTCCGACCTTGAGTACAACTGGTATCTGCATACCGTTTAAGCGGTTGCAGTGAAAACAACGCCGCAGGCTTCACAGCTTGCGGCGTTTTTTTTGCTCGCGATTTGTTATGGAATGCTTGCGACCAAAAACCAAAGAAAACTCCTACGAATTCGTCAGACGCTAACGACATCTGCCCCCTGACCACCACCTCACACTCTAGACTCCGGAACTCTTTCCGTTTCCCTGACTACGTGTGAGAACAAAAATGAAAAAACAGCGATTGGGTACAGCCATGACTCTGATCGTCGCCAGTTTGTGCACGACCGCCTGGGCAACCGCTGGCGACACGGCCCCATGGAGCTATTCCGCCCCCACCGGCCCACAAAACTGGGGTGAACTGAAGAGCGAGTACAGCCTCTGCTCGTCAGGCCAAACACAGTCGCCCATTGATATTCGTGACGCGGTCAAAACCGATCTGGAGCCTCTGAACTTTACCTATCATTCGGGCAAAGCCACGGTAGTGAACAACGGTCATACGATTCAAGTAACTCCAGAGAACGCCGGAGGAATCAATCTGGCCTCCGGTCATTACTCCTTGGTACAACTGCATTTCCATACGCCAAGTGAAGAAATGATCCAGGGGCGCATCTTCCCGATGGACGCACACCTGGTTCATCGCAATGCCGCAGGCGAACTGGCCGTGGTGGCAGTGGTGTTTGAAGAAGGTGCTCACAACCCGAACCTGGAGCCTGTCCTGGCAGCCATGCCAAAAAATACAGGTGGCACTGCGAACCTGGAGGCGATTAACGTTGCGCAGTTATTACCTGCAAACCATAACGCCTATTCCTACATGGGCTCCCTCACAACACCTCCCTGTACCGAAGGCGTGCGCTGGAATGTGCTGACCACTCCATTGGAAATTTCCCGCGCGCAACTGGAGGCTTTCCAGGTGCTCTATCCGATGAATTCACGCCCAGTTCAACCCTTGAACGGTCGGAGTGTGCACGTCGGAGGCTAATCAGTCCTGACAGTCAATTCGGGCAGCGGTGCCCATACAGACAAGGTGCCACCCGCCTCGTACAATGCCCGCTGCCCCGCAGGAGACTTCAATGACCCGACTCGCCACCCCACGCAAACCCCGCGCCCGCAGCCAGGCCCGGATCGATTCGATACTCGATGCCGCCCGCACGCTGCTGGCCGCCGAGGGCGTGGCCAGTCTGTCGATCTACAGCGTTGCCGAACGCGCGGAAATCCCGCCCTCCTCGGTCTACCACTTTTTCGCCAGCGTCCCGGCCCTGCTCGAAGCGCTGACCGCCGACGTCCACGCGGCTTTTCGCGCCTGCCTGCAAGCGCCCATCGACCACGATGCGCTCAACGGCTGGCGCGACCTGTCGCGGTTGGTGGAACAACGCATGCTCGACATCTACGACGAAGACGCCGCCGCCCGCCAATTGATCCTCGCGCAGCATGGCCTGACCGAAGTGACTCAGGCCGACCGTCAGCACGACATTGAGCTGGGCGACCTGATGCACAAGCTGTTCGATCATCATTTCGAACTGCCTAAATTGCCGACTGACGTTGATGTGTTTGCGCTGGCCATGGAGCTGGGTGATCGCGTTTATGCCCGCTCAGTGCAACAGCATGGGCAGATCACGCCGCGCATGGCCGAGGAAGGGATGCGGGTGTTTGATGCGTATCTGGGGCTGTATTTGCCGCCGTATTTGCCCAAGCGTGCTATTCCTGCCTGATTATTTTTCAGCTGCACCGGCCTCATCGCGAGCAGGCTCGCTCCTACATTGGAACGCGTTTCCCTGTGGGAGTGAGCCTGCTCGCGATGGCCGCACCGCCGAATTGACTGATTCACGCCCATAAAAAACCCCGAAGGGTTCGAACCCTTCGGGGTTGTTGTTGGCGCACAGTCTTACAACTTGGCGATCGACACCTCGGTGGATTTCACGAACGCGATCACTTCACTGCCGACCACCAGTTCCAGCTCTTTCACCGAGCGGGTGGTGATCACCGACGTGACGATGCCGGAAGCGGTTTGCACGTCGATTTCCGACAGCACGTCACCCAGTACGATTTCCTTGATCGAGCCTTTGAACTGGTTACGAACGTTGATGGCTTTGATAGTCATGATGTTGATTCCTGTCGTTGGATGAGGCTTGAGTTATTGAGCCCAACGCAATTGCGTAGGCAAGGGTGAAACAGGTTCCGGTTCCGGCGGCTGGCCGGGCAGCGCGAGGACGCGATTGAGGACTTCGGTTTCCAGCGCCGCCAGCCGATGCGAACCCCGAACCCGAGGGCGCGGCAGTTCCACGTGCAGGTCGAGGCCGACTTCGCCCTCTTCGATCAGGATCACCCGATCGGCAATCGCCACCGCTTCACTGACGTCGTGGGTCACCAGCAACACGGTGAAACCGTGCTTCTGCCAGAGCCGTTCGATTAGTTGCTGCATTTCGATCCGGGTCAGGGCATCCAGCGCGCCCAGCGGTTCGTCCAGCAACAGCAGGCGCGGTTGATGAATCAGCGCGCGGGCCAGGGCCACACGCTGCTTCTGCCCGCCGGACAAGGCCGCCGGCCATTCATTGGCGCGGTCCGCCAGACCCACCGACTCCAACGCTTCCAGCGCTTGTGGCCGCCAGTTGCCCGAGAGCCCGAGGCCGACGTTGTCGATGACCTTTTTCCACGGCAGCAGACGGGCTTCCTGGAACATCAACCGGGTATCTTCCCGTGCGTCACTCAGCGGTGCGGAACCGGCGAGCAACTCGCCGCCAGTCGGCTTATCGAGGCCGGCGAGCAACCGCAGCAAGGTACTTTTGCCGCAACCACTGCGCCCCACCACGGCGACGAATTGGCCGGCCGGAATGTGCAGATCGATCTCGCGCAGCACCTGCCGCGAACCGAAGGTTTTTTGCAGCTTGCGCACCACCAGCGGAATCCCGCGCAGCAGGCGTGGAGGTTGTTGAGCGGTCATGCGGCACCTCCTTTGGCAACCTGATACGCCGGATGCCAGCGCAGCCACACACGTTCAAGTCCACGAGCCGCGAGGTCGGCCAGTTTGCCGAGCACCGCGTACATCAGGATCGCGAGCACCACCACGTCGGTCTGCAAAAACTCCCGGGCGTTCATTGCCAGGTAGCCAATGCCGGAGCTCGCGGAAATGGTTTCAGCAACGATCAAGGTCAGCCACATGAAGCCCAGCGCAAAACGCACGCCGACCAGAATCGAAGGCAATGCACCCGGCAGAATCACCTGACGGAACAGACTGAAACCGGACAAGCCGTAGCTGCGCGCCATCTCCACCAGCGCCGGGTCGACGTTGCGAATGCCGTGGTAGGTGTTGAGGTAGATCGGGAACAAGGTGCCCAACGCCACCAGGAAAATCTTCGCCGACTCGTCGATGCCGAACCACAGGATCACCAGCGGAATCAGCGCCAGGTGCGGCACGTTGCGGATCATCTGCACCGAACTGTCGAGCAGGCGTTCGCCCCATTTCGACAGGCCGGTAATGAAGCCCAGCGCCAGGCCGATGCCGCCACCGATGGTGAAGCCCAGCGCCGCACGCCAGCCGCTGATTGCCAGGTGCGTCCAGATTTCACCGCTGCGCACCAGGCTCACGCCGGCTTCGATCACGGCAATCGGCGCCGGCAGAATCCGTGTCGACAACCAGCCCGCCGACACCGACAACTGCCACACCGCCAACAGCAAAATCGGCAACGCCCAGGGCGCCAGGTTGTGGATGATTCTCTTCATGGCGCGCCTCAGCTCTGGGACGCAGCTTTGGGAAGAATGTCGTTGGCGACCATCTCGCCGAACGGGCTGACGTAACCGGCGCTTTTCGGCAGCTCCGGACGCTCGATGTCCAGGTGCGGGAACAGCAACTCGGCGACGCGGTACGACTCTTCCAGGTGTGGGTAACCGGAGAAGATGAAGGTGTCGATGCCCAGGTCCGCGTATTCCTTCACGCGGGCGGCCACGGTCGGACCGTCGCCGACCAAAGCAGTACCGGCACCGCCACGCACCAGGCCGACACCAGCCCACAGGTTAGGGCTGACTTCCAGGTTGTCGCGGCTGCCGCCATGCAGCGCCGCCATGCGTTGCTGGCCCACGGAATCGAAGCGCGCCAGGGAAGCCTGGGCACGGGCAATGGTGTCGTCGTCCAGGTGCGAGATCAGTCGGTCCGCCGCTTGCCAGGCTTCGGCATTGGTTTCACGGACGATCACGTGCAAGCGAATACCGAAGCGCACCGTGCGGCCAAGCTTCGCGGCTTTGGCGCGAACCTGTTCGATCTTCTCGGCCACGGCGGCCGGCGGTTCGCCCCAGGTCAGGACCATTTCCACTTGCTCGGCGGCCAGGTCTTGCGCGGCTTCCGACGAGCCGCCGAAGTACAGCGGCGGACGCGGTTGCTGGATCGGCGGATAGAGCAACTTGGCGCCTTTCACGCTGATGTGCTGACCGTCGTAATCGACGGTTTCGCCTTCCAGCACGCGACGCCAGATGCGGGTGAATTCCACCGAAGCCTGATAGCGCTCTTCGTGGGTCAGGAACAAACCATCGCCGGCCAATTCTTCCGGATCACCGCCGGTCACCAGGTTGAACAGCGCACGACCGCCGGACAGACGATCCAGTGTCGCGGCCTGACGCGCAGCCACCGTCGGGGAAATGATCCCGGGGCGCAGAGCGACAAGGAATTTCAAACGCTGGGTCACCGGGATCAGCGACGCGGCCACCAGCCACGAGTCTTCGCACGAGCGGCCAGTGGGAATCAGCACCCCGCCGAAGCCCAGGCGATCCGCCGCTTGCGCGACTTGTTGCAGGTAACCGTGGTCAACGGCGCGAGCGCCTTCGGCGGTGCCAAGGTAATGGCCGTCGCCGTGGGTAGGCAGGAACCAGAAGATATTGAGGCTCATGGAGTGGTCTCCTTGGGGAATCGAATTACCGGGCTTTGGGTTACTGAGCTTTGGCAACGGCTGCCGGTGGCGTCCAGATCACGTCTTTGATACTGAGCGGCTTCGGAATCAGCTTGAGCTGGTAGAAGCTGTCGGCGATTTTCTGTTGCGCGGCGACCACTTCCGGGGTCAGGAACAACGCACCGTAGCCCTGGCGTTTCACCGAGGTCAGGGTGATGTCTTCCGGCAAGCCGAGCAGTGGCGAGACCTGTTTGGTCACGTCTTCAGGATTGGCCTTGGACCATTCGCCGACGGCGCGCACTTCTTCCACGAGGGTCTTGATCACCTCAGGATTTTTCTGTGCGTAAGGCTTGGTCGCCAGGTAGAACTGATGGTTGTCGACGATGCCCTTGCCATCGCGCAGGGTGTGCGCTTGCAGCTGCTTCTCGGCGGCGGCCTGGTACGGGTCCCAGATGACCCAGGCATCGACACTGCCACGCTCGAACGCGGCGCGGGCATCGGCCGGCGGCAGGAAGACGGTCTGGATGTCGGTGTATTTGAGGCCGGCGTCTTCAAGCGCGCGGACCAGCAGGTAGTGAACGTTGGAGCCTTTGTTGAGCACGACTTTCTTGCCCTTGAGGTCCTTCACCGATTTGATCGGCGAGTCCTTCGGCACCAGGATCGCTTCGCTGTGCGGCGCAGGCGGTTCGTAGGCGACGTAGAGCAGATCGGCGCCCGCCGCTTGAGCAAATACCGGAGGCGTTTCGCCGGTGACACCGAAGTCGATGGAGCCGACGTTCAGGCCTTCAAGCAGCTGCGGGCCGCCGGGGAATTCAGTCCATTGCACGTCGACACCTTGGGCGGCGAGGCGTTTTTCCAGGGTGCCTTTGGCTTTGAGCAGCACCAGGGTGCCGTACTTTTGATAGCCGATCCGCAGGGTTTCAGCTTGTGCTTGAGTAATGGCGCCGAAGGTTACAGCCGCAGCAAACAGAGCGACCAGACCACGACGCAAAATGACAGTGCGCATAGCGCTCTCCTTTTTGCAGTTGGGTTTTGGCTGCACCTGCTTAACCGTTGACGGCTGAGTAAGGTGAGTTTTTTGTCTGAAAAGTGCCTGCGCTCGATCATGCTGCGTTAAAAGTCAGCTCGGAATGCTCATTGACTAACGTCAACTCCGCTTCCTCGCTAACTTTTGCCTTGCCTGATCTTCGCTCGGCGACTTTTCAAACTAAAAAATAAAATGCTTTAAATGCTCCAGCGAGCACTCAACAAACGATCATTCAGCAGGTTCGGATCGATCGGCTTGGGCCGTCGGGCCATGGCGCTGAAGAACAACTCCAGCGATTCATTCAGTCGTTGTTCCAGCTCCGGCGCCAGCTGCGCCTGGGCGCTGCCTTCGCCGTAAGCGATCTGGCTGTCCACAGCGAAAATCCCGTGGAGCATTTCCTGGGCTTTCAATGCCGACAGCACGGGCTTGAGTGCGTAGTCCACCGCCAGCATGTGAGCGATGCTGCCGCCGGTGGCCATGGGCAAAACCACTTTGTGCGCCAGGGCGCGTTCGGGCAGCAGGTCCAGCACGGTTTTCAGAGCGCCGGAAAACGACGCTTTGTACACCGGGGTGGCGATCAGCAGGCCATCGGCGTTTTCAATCTGTTGCAACAGGTCGATCACCTTGGGGCTGTCGAACCGTGCGTGCAGCAAGTCTTCGGCCGGGAAGTCCCGTACCTGATAACTCACCACTTCCACACCTTGCTCTTGCAACCAGCGTTGAGAGCGCTCCAGCAGCACCCCGGAACGGGAGCGTTGGCTGGGACTGCCACCGAGTGAGACGACCAGCATTCAGACGATTCCTTGAACGGTGCAGGCGATTCGCAGTGGGCGATCTCGCTTTGATGGAGAGACCTTAACAGGTGATTTATATATCTTTAAATCATATTTATTCATTTCGTTATTCGCTGTAGTTCTATACGAAACCGCTTTGTCCGGGCAAAAAAATGGGCCGTATAAACGGCCCGAAATTCCCCTGCTATATGGATTTTGCACAGCCCTGTAGGAGCGAGGCTTGCCCGCGAAGAGGCCATGACGTCCAACATTGATGTTGGCTTTGACGACGTCTTCGCGGGCAAGTCGGGTCGCCGCATCGCTCGCTCCTACAGGGATTGGTTTTCAGCTCAACGATTGGGCTGCGGCGTCAGGCGCAGGTACGGCTTCACCGCGCGATAACCCTTTGGAAAGCGCTTCTTGATTTCCTCTGGATCCTGAAGCGACGGCACGATCACCACTTCTTCACCGTCCTGCCAGTTGGCCGGGGTGGCCACCTTGTAGTTGTCGGTGAGTTGCAGCGAGTCGATCACCCGCAGGATTTCATGGAAGTTGCGACCGGTGCTCGCCGGGTAGGTAATGGTCAGGCGAACCTTTTTGTTCGGGTCGATCACGAACAGCGAACGCACGGTCAGGGTGTCGTTGGCGTTCGGGTGAATCAGGTCGTACAGGTCCGATACCTTGCGATCAGCGTCGGCCAGGATCGGGAAGTTGACGATCGTGTTCTGGGTTTCGTTGATGTCCTCGATCCACTTGTGGTGCGAGTCCACCGGGTCTACCGACAACGCGATGGCCTTGACCCCGCGCTGGGTGAATTCATCCTTGAGCTTGGCGGTGAAGCCCAGCTCGGTGGTGCACACCGGGGTGAAATCCGCCGGGTGGGAAAACAGCACCCCCCAGCTATCGCCCAGCCATTCATGGAAACGGATGGTGCCGGCGCTGGAATCCTGTTCGAAGTCGGGTGCGATGTCGCCGAGTCTGATGCTCATGGTGGGCTCCTGATGAGTAGGTGTAGAACTCAACTGTAGCTCGTGTTGGGGAGTTTATAAAAAGAATAAATAAAGCCATTCTTAGACCCTAAAAGAATATTAAAGATCTGTTCACTGGACCTGCAAAGTCATCGCGACGACTATCGCTTCCAAGGTTCGAGAAGGCCTTGAGTCGCTGCAAAAGAGGGAACGTTTCGGGACGGGATTACGGGGGTGACCCCGCCCCGAAAACGCAAAAGCCCCGCCCGGCGTGATGCCGGGCGGGGCTTTTTTTCAGCGGTTACGCGAGCGCTATTACAACAGCGGGATCGAGTAGCTGACGATCAGGCGGTTTTCGTCCTGCGAACGAGTGTTCGGCAGGTCGGTACGCCACATAGCGTTTTTCCACATCAAACCAAGGTTTTTCAGCGGGCCTTCTTGTACAACGTACGCCAGGGTGAAGTCGCGTTCCCACTCGGAACGACCCGAAGCGTTCTCGCGGCCATTGCTGCCCACGGTGTCGATATCGTCACCTTTGAGGTACACAGCGCCAGCGGTCAGGCCTGGTACACCCACTTTAGCGAAGTCATACGAGTAGCGTGCTTGCCAGGTTTTTTCGCCGGCACGGGCGAATTTCTGGATTTGCATGTCAGTGATGATGTAAGCCGACGAGCCGTCACCCTGGTTCAGCCAAGGGAAGTCGCTGCTGCCGTTGCTGACCTGATAACCGCCACCGAAGGTGTGACCGGCAACGGTGTACAGGAACAGGCCGCTGTACAGGTTGTTGTCGACTTTACCTTTACCGTTTGGCGCATTGTAGTTGCCAGACGTGAAGTAGTTGAGGTCGTGACCGTTGGCACCGTCGTCACTGCTATTGAAGTAGCGCAGGTCGGATTTCAGAACGCCCGGGCCGATTGCCCAGTTGTGAACCAGACCCAGGAAGTGCTGCTTGTAGAAATCTTCCAGGTTGCCGTAGTAGTACTGGGCAGTCAGGTCTTTGGTGATTTTGTAGTCACCGCCACCGTAATAGAATTTGTTGCTGTCGCGGCCAGCCGCAGTGCGACCGTTGGCACCAGCGATCGACAACTCTTCGTTGTTGCTGGAGTTACGACCTTTGGCGTGCTCGATCTGACCACCGACCAGTGTAAGGTCCTTGATATCGCCCGAGGTGATCTGGCCACCCTGGAAGGTTTGTGGCAGCAGACGACCGTCGTTGGTCACGATCACTGGCAGTTTTGGCTGCAAGGTACCCAGCTTCAATTCGGTCTGGGAGATCTTGGCTTTGGCAGTCAGGCCCAGGCTGGAGAAGTTATCAACCGCTTCGCCGTTGGACTTGCTCGGGAACACAGTGCCGCCATAAGCGTTACCAGGGGTGCCATTGGCGTTAACGTTGCCATTAGTGCCGCCGCCCGAATCCAGACGTACACCCAGCAGGCCGATGGCGTCGATACCGAAGCCAACAGTGCCTTGGGTATAACCGGAAGTGAAGCGCAGATCGAAGCCTTGGCCCCACTCTTCGTTTCGACTTGGGCTGGCAGTACCGTCACGGTTATCAGTGTTGATGTAGAAGTTACGCAGCCCCAAAGTAGCTTTGCTGTCTTCGATGAAACCGGCGGCGCCTGCCTGCTGCGCCAAAACCCCTACGGCCACAGCCAGGGCCAAGGTGGACTTGTTCATTGTTTCGCTCCTCTCGTTTCTAATTTTTTCGGTCCTGAGTCGAATGCCCTGGATCCTGAAATGTGCGGATACCGCCAACCGCAATCCGCGCGCCACTCAACTGATGTGTCTAAGTCAAGGGTCTAAGCGCGGCGAATGGGCCGGCATGGTAAACGTAAATACATTTATTTCATTCTTTTTCATGCCGTGCGGGAATAAAAAGCGGCATTTTAATCGCTACGGGACACTCGATATCGGCCCCGGCGGGATGCACTTTAGGGCTTTATTTTAAAAGCCAAAAAGAATAATAAATTCCTAAGTAATACCTAATTGGCATATGTGAAAAAAACACAAAAAAGCCCCGCCAAACGGCGAGGCTCTTTTGCGCAATCTCTTACAGGAAGCTGTAGGTGTAGTTGAAGATCAGACGGGTCTGGTCTTGGTCAGCGTTGGTGTTGCCACGATAAGCACCGTGACGCACCGTCGTGCCAAACCCTTTAAGTGGACCGGTTTGAATCACATAGTCTACGCGCAGGTCGGTTTCCCGCTCGTTCAGGTCTTCACCCGCGCCGCTGACGGTCTTGATATCCCGGCCATACAAGTAAGCAGCCGAAGCTTTCAAGCCTGGTACGCCCAAAGACGCGAAGTCATAGGTGTACTGACCGTACGTGGTGTTTTCACCGGCACGGATAAAGCTGCCCACAGTGGCATCGGTGAACGAGTAGAAGCTGGCGCCGCCACCACCTTCGTTGCGACCGTTGCCATCGACAACGTTGCCCTGGTTCAAGAAGACGAAGCCGCCGTCATCGTTGACACGCTGATGCCCGAGCAGGAACGCGTTGCCACCCAGGGTGTAGGTGAACGTGGCGCTCCAGGTCTTGTTATCGACCTCGCCCTTGTTCTTGGCGAAACCACCGTTGTTGTTGAATTGGTAGCCAGCCTGACCGTTCTTGCCGTCGGAGCTGCTGTCGAAATAACGAAGGTCGGTCTTGAACGACTGGTTGGGTGCGATCGGGTAGACGTGCACCAGGCCGAGGAAGTCCTGCTTGTAGAAGTCTTCCAGGTTCGCGTGGTAGTACTGCAGCATCAGGTCTTTGGTGACTTTCCAGTCCGCACCGGCATAACGGAACTGATTGCTGTCCTGAGTAGCGCCAGCCACAGACAGGCCGGTGCTGTTGCTGGATGCGCGACCCGTCGCGTGCTCCAGCTGACCTACGTTGAAGGTCACGTTGTCGATTTCCTTCGAGGTGATGGTGCCACCTTCAAAGGTTTGCGGCAGTACGCGACTGTCGTTCGCGATCAGGATCGGCATGTTTGGCTGCAGGGCACCACCGTAGTGGGCCTCTGTCTTCGAGAAGCGTGCCTTGACGTTGCCCGCCACGCGGCTCCACGAACTCTCTGCCGAACCATCGGTATCGCTAGGGCTGAAGGAGTTATTGTCCGGGTGATGGCCCTTGCCGCCGTCCAGATGGATACCGACCAGTGCCTGGGCATCGATACCGAAACCTACGACACCTTGGGTGAAGCCCGACTGGTAATCGAATTTGAGGCCTTCAGCGGCTTCGCGCTGACGGTTAGCTGGGGTCTTGGCGCCTTCACGGACATCGGCGTCGAAATAATAGGTACGCGAACTGACGGAAGCCTTGCTGTCTTCGATGAAACCGGCGGCGCCTGCCTGCTGCGCCATAACCCCTAGGGCCACGGCCAGCGCCAAGGTGGACTTGTTCATTGTTAAACTCCTCTCGTCTCTAATTCTTGTATTCCTGGCCCGGAATCAATGTCCCAAGTCCTAAGATGCGCGATTAGCGCCAGAGCGTGACCCACAAGTCAATCGTAACCATGTGTGTCTACGACCATGGTCTAATCCCCGTTTTTTGGTCCGTGCAGGGTCATGATTTCGTCATAAACCTGAAAAGAATGAATGGATTCTTTTCTAATACCGTTTAGGAATTTTGCTCACCGTTTGCTGCCCCGCGGACTAGAGCGGCCAGCTCATAAGCTAATTCCTAAATGGTATTTATTAGGCGTTTTTTAGATCGATTAGGTTTGGAAGCAATTCCGCAACAATTCCTATCGATAAGGCCTACGCCATGACGACCAAGCGCGCACTATCCAACCCAATTGTTACAGTTTGTGTATCGGTATTATTTTCTTTTTCCGCCCATGCCGCGAACCTCACCGTCGGCTATCAAACCGGAATAGACCCCAGCAAAGTTCCCCAGGCGGATGGACTCTACGAGAAAACCATCGGCCAAAAAATTGACTGGCGTCGTTTCAACAGTGGACCGGAAGTAGTAACCGCCATCGCCTCGGGCGACGTACAGATTGGCAACCTCGGTTCAAGCCCACTGGCCGCGGCCGCCTCGCGCAATTTGCCGATCGTCGCGTTTATCGTTTCTGCCCAGATCAACGCCGCCGAAGCGTTGGTGGTACGCAACGGCAGCGGCATCGATAAACCGGAAGATCTGATCGGCAAGACCATCGCCACACCGTTCGTTTCAACCTCTCACTACAGCTTGCTCGGCGCCTTGAAGCACTGGGGCCTCGACGCCTCGAAAGTCAAAGTGGTGAACCTGCAACCAGCGGAAATCGCTGCCGCCTGGAAGCGTGGGGACATCGACGGTGCGTTCGTCTGGTCGCCCGCCCTGGGGGAAATTCGCAAGACTGGCAAGACGTTGACTGACGCCGCACAGGTGGGTCAGTGGGGTGCGCCGACTTTTGAAGTGTGGGTAGCGCGCAAGGATTACGCCGAGAAACATCCAGACGTCGTCGCCAAGTTCGCCAAGGTGACGCTGGACTCGTTCGCCGACTATGCGGCACATAAAGACAGCTGGACTGCGGATTCGGTGCCGGTACAGAAAATCGCCAAACTGACCGGTGCCAATGCCGCCGATGTGCCGGAACTGCTGGCCGGTTCTGCATTCCCGGACGCCAAGGCGCAACAAACCACCGCGCTGCTGGAGGGCGGCACGGCGAAGGCGATTGGTGAGACGGCGAAATTCTTGAAGGAGCAAGGCAAGGTTGAGACGGTGCTGCCGGACTATTCGCCGTATGTCAGTGCGAAATTCGTCACCGAGTAACACACCGTTCCCCGTAGGAGCGAGGCTTGCCCGCGAAGAGGCCATACCTGCCGACACATATGTTGAATTTGAGGCCGCCTTCGCGGGCAAGCCTCGCTCCCACATGGTCCGGGTTACAAGGTTTTTTCGAAGATCTTCGAATTACGCTGATAGTTGTACAGCGACGCCCGCGCCGACGGCAGGCGCTCGACGCTGCTTGGCACAAACCCGCGCTCGCGGAACCAGTGAGCCGTACGGGTCGTGAGGACAAACAGCGTCTTCAACCCCTGAGCACGGGCGCGGGTTTCGATCCGCTCCAGCAGCTCATCCCCGCGACCGCCATGACGGTACTCCGGGTTCACCGCCAGACACGCCAACTCCCCCGCATCCGAATCGGCAATCTGATACAGCGCCGCGCAAGCGATGATCATGCCTTCGCGCTCGACCACGCTGAACTGCTCGATCTCACGCTCCAGCACTTCGCGGGAACGCCGCACCAGAATCCCCTGCTCTTCCAGCGGACTGATCAAATCCAGCAAACCACCGACGTCTTCGATCGCCGCTTCGCGCACAACCTCGAATTGCTCCTGGGCCACCAGCGTACCGCCACCGTCACGGGTGAACAGTTCGGTCAGCAGCGCGCCGTCTTCGGCGTAACTGACAATATGGCTGCGCGCCACGCCGCCACGGCAGGCTTCAGCCGCCGCATCCAGCAGTTCCGCCTGATAGTTGCTGCCCAGACGCTGCAAATGCGCCGGCACTTGTTGCGGGCGCAGTTCGCGCACCAGACGACCGTTTTCATCGATCAAGCCCAGGTCCGCGCCGAACAGCAACAGTTTATCGGCCCCCAGGTCAATGGCCGCGCGCGTGGCGACGTCTTCGCAAGCGAGGTTGAAAATCTCCCCGGTCGGCGAGTAGCCCAGCGGCGACAGCAGCACAATGGAGCGCTCGTCCAGCAGGCGATTGATGCCTTTGCGGTCAACCCGGCGCACTTCGCCGGTGTGGTGATAATCGACACCTTCGAGCACGCCGATTGGCCGGGCGGTCACCAGGTTGCCGCTGGCCACCCGCAGGCGCGAGCCCTGCATCGGCGACGAAGCCATGTCCATGGACAGGCGCGCTTCGATGGCGATACGCAATTGGCCGACCGCATCAATCACACACTCCAGCGTCGCGGCATCGGTGATGCGCATGCCGTGGTGGTAATGCGGGGTCAGGCCGCGTGCCGCGAGACGGGTTTCAATTTGTGGACGGGAACCGTGAACCAGCACCAGTCGCACGCCAAGGCTGTGCAGCAGCACCAGGTCGTGGACGATGTTGCCGAAGTTCGGATGCTCCACGCCGTCGCCGGGCAGCATGACGACGAAGGTGCAATCGCGGTGGGCATTGATGTAAGGCGAAGCGTGACGAAGCCAATTAACGTATTCGGGCATGAACCTGGGCCTGTAATAAATAGCAGCCAAAAAATGGGCGAAACAGAAAACGCACAGCGGGCTGATGGTTATCGTCGGAACAGGCTTGGCGACACGCGCGCTCTCCTCATGAATACGGGTTTAAACATCGGTTATTTACCTGTAGGAGCCAGCTTGCTGGCGATCCATACGGCGCGGTCCATCAGGTGAACCGCGTCATCGTTCATCGCCAGCAAGCTGGCTCCTACAGGTTATGTGGCCTTCAGGCAGTAATGTTCAATCAACTGTCGTAATAGATGCACGGTAGGCTGCAAACGTGACATTTCGAGGTATTCCCCCGGTTGGTGCGCACACGCGATGTCACCCGGGCCCAGCACCAGCGTTTCGCAGCCAAGGCGTTGAAGATAAGGCGCTTCCGTCCCGAACGCCACTGCTTCGGCGCGATGACCGGTGAGCTGCTCCGCGATGCGGACCAATTCAGCGTCTTCGGCCTGCTCGAAGGGCGGCACTTCAGGGAACAGCGGCGCGTAATCGATCTTCACCTGATGGCGCTCGGCAACCGGCTGGAGTTTCTGCAGAATCTCCGCGCGCAGCACCTTGGGGTCCATGCCCGGCAACGGACGCAGGTCGAATTCCAGCGAACACTGGCCGCAAATCCGGTTGGGGTTATCGCCGCCATGGATGCAGCCGAAGTTCATGGTCGGAGTCGGCACGCCAAACTGTGGATTGCGGAATTCACGTTGCCACAGCAAGCGCAGGCCGCGCAATTCGCCAATCGCATCATGCATGGCTTCGAGGGCGCTATGGCCCAGGCGCGGATCGGAGGAATGGCCGCTCTGACCGAGAATGTCGATGCGCTCCATCATGATGCCTTTGTGCATGCGGATCGGCTTGAGCCCGGTCGGCTCGCCGATCACCGCCGCTCGGCCCAACGGGCGTCCTGCTGCGGCCAAGGCGCGCGCGCCGGACATCGAGCTTTCTTCGTCGCAAGTGGCGAGGATTAGCAACGGCTGTTTGAACGGCTGGTCGAGCAACGGCAGGACGGCTTCGATGGCGAGGGCAAAAAAGCCTTTCATGTCGCAACTGCCCAGCCCGACCCAGCGGCCATCGACTTCGGTCAGCTTCAGCGGATCGGTCTGCCACAACGCGCCATCGAACGGCACCGTGTCACTGTGCCCGGCGAGCACCAGACCGCCGGGGCCGGAACCAAAACTGGCCAGCAGGTTGAATTTGCCAGGGCTGACCTGCTGGATATCGCAGGCAAAACCCAGATCACCGAGCCACGTCGCCAGCAAATCGATCACTGGACGGTTGGTCTGATCGAGGCTGGCCTGAGTGCAACTGACCGATGGTGCGGCAATCAGCGCAGCGAACTGATCTTTCATCGACGGCAACGGCATCGCTGACTCCAACTCCCGAATTGAAGTCCATCATAGAACCATCCGGTGACAGGAATAAACCGTCGCGGCGCGTAGGTCTGAGCAGTGCTGTACACTGCACGACTTTGGCAGCCACACATTCCCCCGGCTGCGCTCCCGATCCTGGATTTTCCGGCCATGCAGAAAGAAACTGAAATCAAACTCCGCGTCAGCCGCGAAACCCTCGCCGCACTGCGCGAGCACCCGCTCCTGAAAAAACGCAACAAAAGTGGCTGGGAACGCCGTGAACTGATGAACCAGTACTTCGACACGCCTGAGCGCGACCTGGCCCGCGCCAAGGTTGCCCTGCGCCTGCGCAAGGACGGCGAAGAAGTCATTCAGACCCTCAAGACCCGTGGCCAGAGCGTCGCCGGTTTGTCCGAGCGTAACGAATACGACTGGAACCTACCCAAAGCCAAGCTCGACGTGAAAAAACTCGACGGCGAATGCTGGCCTGAAGAGCTGGCCGAGCTGGACAAGAAAACCCTGAAGCCGATCTTCACCACCGATTTCGTCCGCGAACGCGCTGAAATCGCCTGGGGCCGTGGCAAGACCAAAGTGGTCATCGAAGCCGCGCTGGACCTGGGCCACGTGGTGGTCGGCAAGCAGAAAGAAGAAATCTGCGAGCTGGAACTGGAACTGCGCGAAGGTGAACCGGCTGCATTGCTGGAGTTGGCCGCCGAACTGGCCGCGACCCTCGCCCTGATGCCGTGTGACATCAGCAAGGCCGAACGCGGTTATCGCTTGTACGACGCCAACAGCTATTCGTTGAGCCTGCCGGCCCCGCAGATCAGCGCCGAAATGCCGCTGGACGACGCGTTCGCCGCGTTGAGCTGGCACTTGCTGAGCAGCAGCCAGCGTCTGGCCGAGCAATATCGCTTCAATGGCCACTGGCGTCTGCTGCAGGACTGGGTCGAAAACCTCGCTGAATTGCGCGCCCTGCTGAGCAGCCTTGGCCAGGCCGCGCCGCGTCAATCGACGCACGACCTGCGTCTCGCGCTGGATGCCTTGCTTGAAGACTGGCGTCCGCTGGTTCAAGCCGGTCTGGACGACGAAGACGTGCGCAAAGCCGCGCCGGAGCAGTTCCTCGAAGAACTCGAAGACCCGCGCTGGGGCCTGTTCTCGCTGAACACCTCGCGCTGGCTGCTGGCCCGCACCTGGGCGGCCGATCGTAATGTTCGCGGCAATCGCCAGGGCGCTGCGCAACTGGGTAGCTGGTTGCCGCGCTTGCTCGGTGAAGAAGCGACGTCCCTGCAATTGCAGCGTTACCAGCAGCAGCCGGAAGATCTGGCCGAGCAACTGCCGCGCATCGAGCGCATCCAATCCTGGTTGCACCATGCGCGCAACGTGCTGGAGGTCCCGGAAATGGATCGACTGTACGGCGAGCTGAAACAGTTGGCGTTGCTGGCTAACGAGCCGATCACCGATGAATTGCTGGATGCGCGTAAGCAGCAGGCGATTGCCGTTTATCAGAATCGTGCCTGGAAAATGCTGCTGCGTATGTAAAACCGCCTTCGCGGGCAAGCCTCGCTCCTACAGGTACTGTGCAGATCCTGTAGGAGCGAGGCTTGCCCGCGAAGAGGCCCGTGCATTCACCGCTAAATCTCAGACCGGCAAACTCGTCGTCGACTTGATCTCCGACAACGCCACAATCGAGTTCACCTCCTGAATCCCCGGCACCATCGACAGCTTCTCAAAGAAAAACCGCTCATACGCCTCGATGTCCGCCGTGACAATACGCAACAAGAAATCCACCGACCCCATCAGCACATAACACTCCAGCACTTCGGGAAAACCGCGAATCGCCTCGGTGAACTCAGTGAAGTTCGAACGCCCGTGCGCGTTGAGTTTTACCTCGGCAAAGATCTGCGTGTTGAGCCCGATTTTCTTGCGGTCCAGCAGCGTCACCTGGCCACGAATGATCCCCTCCTCCTTCATCCGCTGAATCCGCCGCCAGCACGGCGACTGCGAGAGCCCCACCTGCTCGGCGATCTGCGCGCTGGAGAGCGAAGCGTCCTCTTGCAGCAACGCGAGAATCTTGCGGTCGTAGCCATCCAGTTCGCTTTGCATAGAAAAACCTGTAATCGATGTCTTGTTGAATCACACGATTCGATAAATCGTTAATTAGCCCCATCATAGATAAGAAATGCCCGGCATCGAATGTAAAAATTCCTCCAGTGATTTTGGAGACCGACCATGCCGTATCTTGAAGCCGTGAACACCTCGCCCACCCGCGCCGATGTCTGGAACGCCAGCAACGCCCAGTGTCGTGTGCACTACCAACTGCTGGCCGAAGCCGAACCGGACTTGCTGTGTCGCGCGCTCAACCTGTTCGCGTTGCAGTTCCTGACGCCGCAACAGGTCAACGTGCAGCGCACGGACGATCTGCTGGCGATCGACATCGTCATGGATGGACTGAGCTGGCACCGCGCTCAAGTGATCGCGGAAAAACTGCGTAACCTGATCAGCGTCTGCTCGGTGGACCTGCAAGCGTCTGATTCTGCGTGGGCTGAAGCCGCTCAGGCGACGGGCTGAAAAAACCCGATACGGATTCGTCGGGTAGTGGCCCAACGGTCGGTGGGTCCACGACTATCCTTTGCGAACTGTTGTTCACGAGGAGCCCGCATGTCCGTTCAACTTGCCTTTCAGGACCGCTGGCTGGATCTCAATGATTTGCTGCGCGAGTTGGTCGCCCAGGGCTTTATCAGCCAGGATTCGGCCGAGCACGCACTGAATGCCCGCCGCCGTCACGCCGCCAATGGCCAGATGCACCCGCTGGAGTTCATCGCCAGCCAACAGCTGGATGACCTCAGCCGTCCCGGCAAACACCTCGATCTGGAAAGCCTGACCCTGTGGCTGTCGCAGCAGGCCGGTCAGCCTTATCTGCGCATCGATCCGCTGAAAATCAACGTCGCGGCCGTTACGCCGCTGATGTCCTATGCCTTCGCCCAGCGCCACAAGATTCTCGCGGTGTCCATCGATCGCGACGCCGTGACCGTGGCCAGCGCCCAGCCTTACGTCAAGGGTTGGGAAGCCGACCTGACCCATGTGTTGAAGCTGCCGATCAAACGGGTGGTGGCCAACCCGGTGGATATCCAGCGCTTCAGCGTGGAGTTCTTTCGCCTGGCCAAATCGGTCAGCGGCGCGACCAACAACGATCATCAAACCAGCACCCTGGGCAATTTCGAACAACTGCTCAACCTCGGTGCCAGCGATCAGGAACCGGACGCCAACGACGCGCACATCGTCAATATCGTCGACTGGCTGTTCCAGTACGCTTTCCAGCAACGCGCCAGCGATATCCACATCGAGCCCCGGCGCGAGCAAGGCACAGTGCGCTTTCGCATCGACGGCGTGTTGCACAACGTCTATCAATTCCCGCCGCAGGTGACCATGGCGATTGTCAGTCGCCTGAAGAGCCTGGGGCGGATGAACGTCGCGGAAAAACGCAAACCCCAGGACGGCCGGGTCAAAACCAAGACCCCGGATGGCGGCGAAGTCGAACTGCGGCTGTCGACATTGCCGACGGCGTTCGGCGAAAAAATGGTCATGCGGATTTTCGACCCGGAAGTGCTGCTCAAGGATTTCGATCAGCTTGGGTTTTCCGCCGAAGACCTGCGCCGCTGGCAGGACATGACGAGCCAGCCCAACGGCATCATCCTCGTGACCGGCCCGACCGGCTCGGGCAAGACCACCACGCTTTACACCACGCTGAAAAAACTGGCGACGCCGGAGGTCAACCTTTGCACCATCGAAGACCCGATCGAGATGGTCGAGCCGGCCTTCAACCAGATGCAGGTCCAGCACAACATCGACCTGACCTTCGCTGCCGGCGTGCGCGCACTGATGCGACAAGACCCGGACATCATCATGATCGGCGAGATCCGGGACCTGGAGACGGCCGAAATGGCGATTCAGGCCGCGCTCACCGGCCACCTGGTGTTATCGACGCTGCACACCAATGACGCGCCCAGCGCCATCAGCCGCCTGCTGGAACTCGGCGTGCCGCATTACCTGATCAAGGCCACGGTGCTCGGCGTCATGGCGCAGCGGCTGGTCCGTACGTTGTGCCCGCACTGCAAGGCCCCGCTGACCCTGAGTGAAGAAGACTGGCAAACCCTGACCAAACCCTGGCAAGCGCCGTTGCCCGGCAATGCGCAACGCGCCATCGGTTGCCTGGAATGCCGCGACACCGGCTATCGCGGCCGCGCCGGGGTGTACGAAATCATGCAACTGACGGATGGCCTCAAAGCGCTGATCAACCCCGACACCGACTTGCTGGCGATACGGCGCCAGGCGTTCAAGGAAGGCATGCGCAGCTTGCGACTGTCGGGCGCACAGAAGGTGGCGGCGGGTTTGACGACGATCGAGGAGGTGCTGCGGGTGACACCGCAGAGTGAACAGAAGTAGCACGACCGTGATGGAACTCGGCAGGGTCATTGGCAATCCAACCCCGCGTAGTTAACCCAGTGGAGTCACCCATCATGCGTTTCAAACTTGCTGTTGCTACCCTCGCCGTGTTGTCCCTTCCAGTCGGTTCGGCGATGGCTGATGACAGCTTTTGGCGTAACGTCCTTACTTCCGGTGCCACCACCGGTTCGTCCTACCTGACCTCCAGGGATCAAAAGCTGATCGTCGCCGCCCAGGACGACGCCGGCAGCTTTGTCGCCAGTGACGGCGCTATTCGCGGCCCCTATCTGGAAGCCGCAATGCAGAAAGTCCGCGCCGACAACCCAGGCCTGCAGGCCACGGATATGGAACTGGCGAATGCGATCCTGGCGAAGAATGCCGTCGCGTCGAAGTAAGATTTACGGCTGAACAAAAATGTCGCTCACATGAGCGGCATTTTTTGTGCCCGACACAACCATCCTGTAGGAGCGAGGCTTGCCCGCGAAAGCGTCATGTCAGTCAACATAAATG
>NZ_JAGYFZ010000209.1:0-1935 GCF_019946675.1 Pseudomonas sp. BF-B-15 | reverse complement strand
CCCCAGCCCCAGCCCCACTTGCTGCATGCGCTTGAAACTCTCGCGCACCGGCGTGTAATCCTGAGCGACACTGATGGAAATCGATTGTCCCAAACGGCGATAGTCCGAACGCAAGACCAGCAATTGCTGGCCTTCCGGCCCCAGTTGCAGGTTGCTGTGCAGGCCGGGATGGTCGAGGCGCGGCAATTCCTGATCCCACAACGAACGCGAGCGCCAATGGCTGTCGGCAAAATCAATGCGGAAGTAGTGCCCGGAAAATGGCCGTTGATAAGCGGGTGACAGATGTCGCTCATCCAGCTGCAAGCCCTGCGGCCCGCGCACCAGCGCCACCAGCAAACTTTCGCTGTCGTTGCGCAGCCCCGCTTCGAGATAGCGCTGCAAGCCCACTTCGAACAACCACAGGCTGGTTTGCGCCAGCACCAGGCCGACGATCACCATCACGCTGATCAGCCCCAGACTCAAGCGGCGCTGGATCGACCTCACTGCGCTTGCCCGCCGAACAGGTAACCCTGACCGCGACGGGTTTCGATCACACTGCGCCCGAGCTTGCGCCGCAGGTGGTTGACGTGAACTTCCAGCACGTTGGAATCGCGCTCGGTTTCACCGTCGTAGAGGTGTTCGGCGAGGTGGCTTTTGGAGAGGATCTGCTCGGGGTGCAGCATGAAATAGCGCAGCAGGCGAAACTCCGCGGCGGTGAGCTGGATGTCGGCGCCGTCGCGAGTCACGCATTGGCGGCCTTCATCCAGGTGCAATCCAGCCGACTGCAACGTCGGTTGATTGACCTGGCCGTGGGAACGGCGCAACAACGCCTGAATGCGCAAATGCAGCTCTTCAGGGTGAAAAGGTTTGCTCAGGTAATCGTCGGCGCCGGCCTTGAGGCCTTCGATCCGTTCGGCCCACGAACCGCGCGCGGTGAGGATCAACACCGGCGTGGCCAGCCCACCGGCGCGCCATTGCGCCAACACGTCGAGCCCCGGCAAACCGGGCAGACCGAGGTCGAGGATGATCAGGTCATACGGTTCGCTGCTGCCCTGATACACCGCATCTCGACCGTCGGCCAGCCAGTCCACGGCGTAGCCCTGGCGGTTGAGGCCGGCCATCAGTTCGTCGGCCAGGGGCACATGGTCTTCCACCAGCAGCAATCGCATCGGTCAATCTTCCTTGTCTTTCAGTAACTCGCCAGTGGCGGCGTCGAGGTCCAGTTCACGGACCACGCCTTCGGTGGTCAGCAACTCGACTTCATAAATGTAGACGTCGTGTTTCTCTTCGAGCTCGGCTTCCAGCAGTTTTGAGCCTGGATAACGCTCCAGCGCCTGCTTCACCACTTGCTCGAGCGGCAGGATCACGCCCTGCTGGCGCAGGCGCAGGGCTTCGTCCTGATCAAGGTCGCGGGCCATGACGATCGAGCAAAACGCCAGAAGCACCAGCGCCATGCGTGACAATGAACACACCTTCATTACGTATCCTGATGATCCTTGAGAAGTTGCCCGCTGACCGCGTCTAATTCCAGGTCCCACTCAAGGCCTTGCGGGTCGCGCAGCTCCACCTGATAGATGTACTTGCCGTACTCTTCTTCCAGCTCGGTTTCGGTGACCGTCGAGCCTGGGTGTTTGGCCAGTGCCGTGGCGTTGAGCTTCTCGAAAGACACAATGGTACCAGCGTCGCGCAGCCGCAGGGCTTCGTCGGGGCCCAGGTCGCGAGCGTGGGCGATGCTGACGGTCATGGCGACGATGGAGGCAGTGAACAGGGCAGTCAGGGTTTTCATGGGTGTCTCCGTATTTTTTATGTGTTGCGTACGGAAGGCACCTTAGCGATTCGAACTTAATTGAAACTGAATTGCCATCATTGGCCATGACAACGCGCCATCACCGACCGACACAAAACCTGTGGGAGCGAGCCTGCTCGCGATGGCGTCGTGTCAGTCGACATCAATGT
>NZ_JAGYFZ010000208.1:0-2000 GCF_019946675.1 Pseudomonas sp. BF-B-15 | reverse complement strand
CCTTGAGAACGACGCGATCCATTGTAGGAGCCGGCTTGCTGGCGATGGCGTCCGTCCAGTGACTAATTAGTTTGACTGACAGAACGCTATCGCCAGCAAGCCGGCTCCTACAGGGGATTTGTGGGGTTTTGGAATTTAAATAATCTTGGCGCCGCGTGCTTCCAGCAGTTCGCGCAATACCGAGCGATGGCAGTGCGCTTCATCTTCGCAATAGCAGCCGACGGCCAGCGAGGTTTGATGGGAGAGGGCTGCCAACAGATCCAGCAACTGGCTGGGCGCAGGCTGATTCATTTCAGCCTTGAACTTGCGCTTGAAGCCCTCCCAGGTTTTTTCATCAGCCGCTGCCTTGGCTTCGGCGACTAATTCAGCGCTGGGCGACAGCAGCGGTTGCCACACATCATAAAAATCCCGGCGGGCAAACTCGGCCTTCGGCACGCCACGAGGCGGGCGGCGCACGGTGCCTAACCGAAGGCCTTCATCGGGCAGGCGCGGTGAGCCGAGTCGTACGATATGAATAGGCATGGCTTATGGGTGCCGCGAGCCGTCAAACCATTCCATCGCCGTGCGCCAGATGCAAATCCCCAGGAAGTAGGCCGACATCAGCAACCAGAGCCCCATGACCATCGGGTTGATCACCGGATGGTTGATCACCAGCGACAAGCTGCACAGCAACCAGATGGCCGTCACGGCGATGTTGATCGGCATGAACCGGCGCACGCGAAACGGGTGCAGGAATTTCATCCGGGTCACGGTCAGCAACGCCAGGCCGATGACGGTGAGCAGGGTGATCCACGGCGACGGGGCGATGATGTACAGGCATAGCGCAACCACGTTCCACGCGGCGGGGAAGCCCTGGAAGTAGTTGTCTTTGCTTTTCATGTTGACGTTGCAGAAGCAGAACAGCGACGAGACCAGAATCAGCGACACGGTCAGCAGCAGGGTGTAGTCCGGCAACGGGATGTAACGATAGATAAACAGTGCCGGGATAAACACGTACGTCAGGTAGTCGATGACCAGGTCAAGGATCGAGCCGTCGAAGCTTGGCAACACCGACTGTACGTTGACCTTGCGCGCCAGTGCGCCGTCGAGCCCGTCGACGATCAGTGCGACGCCCAGCCACAGCAGGCAATTGGTGGGCTGGTTTTCCAGCAGGGCGAGGGTGGCGAGGAAGGCTGTGACTACGCCAGTGGCGGTAAAACCATGGGCGCCCCATGCTTTGAGCCTGGCGATGTGTAGGGTGGATATCACGGGGGCGTTCTCCAGAAAGTGAAGCAAGCCAGTCATCACCCTCGTTTATCGGGGGCGGTGGCGAACCGGGTCGGGTTGCAGGTATCGACCGGAAATCCGGGAATAAGGTTCACCGTCTGTAAATCTTAGCTGGGTCGTCAAAAAATACTGTGGTGTTGGGGATGAAATCCTTCACCAAAGGGAGTGTCGCTGTCGGACTGCGCTTGCGTCCATTTCAGGGGGCTGATTGCTGACCTGATCTTGCGGGTGTACCCGGAGCCCATGTGGGAGTGAGACCGGCTTGCCGGCGATGGCTGTGTGTCAGGCGACGGATTTTTTGGGGGTGTACATATCCATTCCTGCGGTAACGGCGGCTATTGGTTTCGCTCTTACAGCGAGTCCCTTTTTCAAACGCCAAAAAGGAACCAAAAGGCTTTGCCCCTGACGTACGGTGCCTCGCCAAGGCTCGCCATGCCCTCGCTCCGGTCCTGCTCCGTGGGCCCGCCGCCATCGGCCATCCCTGGCCGGGGGCGGCTAACCCGGCATCCATGCCGGGTTGCCCACTGCGCAGAACCTCCACTCGGCCTTCCGACGGGGCAGATCAAAATCAAAAGCAAAGCAAAGCAAAGCAACAGCAGCAGACGCGGTAATTGGCCATGGCACCAATCAACTGTAGGAGCCAGCTTGCTGGCGATGGACGTCAACGATAACGCGGGCTGTCTGAATGAACGCGTTGCCCCGACGCTTTTCGCCGGCAAGCCGGCTCCTACAGG
>NZ_JAGYFZ010000207.1:0-2105 GCF_019946675.1 Pseudomonas sp. BF-B-15 | reverse complement strand
GTTTCTGACACACCGCCATCGCCAGCAAGCCGGCTCCTACAGGGGTTAGGCGTTTATTCAGTTGGATCTCAGGCGTGTTTTTTGCGGTACTCACCGGGCGAAATGCCAAAGCGCGATTTGAACGCGGTGGAAAAGTAGCTCGAATCGGAAAAGCCCCACGAATACCCCAGCACCGACAACTTCTGCTCGGTACGCGTTTGGCGCAGGGACTCCGCACACAAATCCAGCCGCCGATTCTTGATGTACCGCGCCACCACCAATCCCTTCTTGGCAAACATCCGGTACAAACCACGCGTCGACATTCCCACCTCGCGCGCCAGCCATTCGGGGCAGAGGTCTTCCGAGCGGATGTGCTCATCGATGAAGCCCAGGGTCTTGCGAAAGAGGCGCTCATGCACGTCTGCGCATGCTTCGCTGTGGCTGATGGCCGGACGCAGCAGGCTGACAATCGCCTCCAGCGTCGCTTCGCTTTCTGCCTGGCTCAGGCATTGCTGGTGCGTGGCGTCCAGAATCAAACGGTGCGAAAGCATCGCGATGGGGGATGTCGCGGCGATCCGGTGACCGCACTGGACCTGATTGAAGCGCAGGGTTTGCTCGACCAGTTGCGACGGCAGAATCAATGACAACTGCCGGGAGTTTTCACTGTAGGTAAAGTCGCTGGGGCGCGAGGCGTCGATCAGCGTGATATCCCCGGCCGACAGCAACACCTTGCTGTCGCCCTGTGCCATGCCGGCGCTGCCATCGAGCTGAAACACCGCAAAGTATTTACCGTCCTCGCCCGCCGCCACTTCGTGAGGCGTGCGGTACAGCCGTGCCTGGCGGGCATCGACAAAACTGAGCTTCAGCGCGCCGTCCTGGTGCTCGCGGATCTGTCCGGCAAACTCATCACCCAGGGGTTGCGCATTGAAGGCGCCACAGATCTGGTTGATCTGATGAATCCACTGGTCGAAGCCATCACGGCGCTGTGCAATTGAAGAAATCATGTCGGGCCTCACGCAGGCTTGTTTTTATTATCTACGCCAATCCACGGGTTCTCCTGAACAGTGCCGCTCCTACGGAAACAGACGGGTTACTTAAGCCCGCCAAAGCGCCGATAAAAGCTTTCGCCCACGTCCGGCAACGGACCATCGGCGGTTTCCAGTGCAGTGTTCAACCACTCTTCGGCCTTGGCGTAGATCAGCCGGTAAATGTTGCGGCACAACTGGCGGGCGGCGCGTCCTTCCCAATCGCCGGGCAACAACTCGTCCGGTAATTGCGGGTCACGCAGCAGCAGTTTGCGGTACTCGTGAATAAGCAGGACCCGTGCCAGGAAGCAGTCCGACGGTTGCAGGTTTTCCTGCTCGCGAAGCGCTTGCCAGAGCGGTCGGAACAGTTGGATGAACTCGCTGTAATGGGCCGCCAGCTCCTCGATGTTCCAGCTCTCGCGCACCTGCAAACGCAGGGCCTTTGAGGCAAGCACGTCTTGTGCGGTGGTTTCGAAGACGATGGTGTCTTCCTGGGCACCCAGGTCGAGCAAGGTCGCGTTGACGTCGGCCCGATCACTGCGCGGGCAGGCCAGCACGGCGGGCGAGATCGCACCAAAACCTTGCCACTCCAGTTCTTCGCGCACTTGTTTGCGCTTGTCCTGGGTCAGTTGCGTGAGCATCACCAGGCACCACGAACCGTCCCAGGCCGGAACGGTGGAGCTGTAGACCCGCTTGAAAGCTTTGTCGAAACGCCGACGGCCGGCGCCGGTCAGGCTGTAGTAGCTGCGACGCCCTACTTTTTCGGCGGTCAGCCAGCCTTCCTTGGTCAGGCGAAAAATCGAGGTGCGGATCAGCCGTTCATTGATGCCGATGGGCTCGAGCAACTGAATCAGGCTGCCCAGCCACACCGTGCCGCCGTGGGGTTCGATGGCATCCCCGTACAGCGTGATGATCAAGGAACTGGCGCGGATCGGCGTCTGTTCCTGGAAGCGGGTAATCAGATGGTTCAAGGGTGTCAGGGACGACATGGGCGTACCGAGCTGAAAAAAGAAAAGGAATATACCGAATGTCCGCCGGTTAATTGCAAATCCTGTAGGAGCGAAGCTTGCTCGCGAAGGTGTGTCAGCTAAAGGGCTGTCG
>NZ_JAGYFZ010000206.1:0-2108 GCF_019946675.1 Pseudomonas sp. BF-B-15 | reverse complement strand
ACAGGGGGTCTGTGTTTTGTTCAGGTCAAGCGGTGTACGCCAACCTTTGTAGGAGCCGGCTTGCTGGCGATGAGGCCCTTGAACCTTGCGTCGATCTTTCGGGCCCTATCGCCAGCAAGCCGGCTCCTACAGTGGATGCGGTGGCTGGGGAATCTCCGGGTTAGCTACGACGGTCGATCGCGGGCACCAGGCCCAGCTCGGTGGCTTTGTCGTACAGGCCGCTCATTTTCCATTGCTGGGTCAACACGCCAGGGCCATAGGCACGGGAGCCGCCGAGGGCGTCGGCGAGCAATTGCAGTTGCGCGCCCTCCTCCAGCAACAGGATGAATTCGGCAGTGGCGCGCAGGCCCTGTTTGCCCCACACGGTGGAGCCGCCGTTGGCTTCGAGAATCGCCAGGTTGAAGGGGTTTTCGGCAATCTTGTCGAGGATGAAATCGACTTCCGGCTGACGGCGGTCGATGTACACCGGCAATTCCCGGGCGAGCTGATAACGCTGCACCGGCACGTAGTGGAACGGCAGCGTGCGGTGGGTTTGCGCCCAGGCGCCGAGGTACGGCGAGTGCACATGGGACACGGTGGTCACATCGGCATGTTGCTGGAACAGTTTGGTGTAACGCCCCAACCCACCCTTGCCTTTGCCGAAGATCACCTTGCCTTCGAAGTCGGTGACCGTGGCTTGCAGCGGCTTGCGGTAATTCCACGGGCCGCCGTAGTTCACCGACACCAGCAGTTCCTGGCCCGGTACGCGCTCAATGAAACCAACGGTGCCGTTGGCGGTGATGGTGTTGGTTTCACGGAACACGGTGAAGGCTTCTTCAGCCTCGATCAGCACCTTGTCGATGAAGTTCTTCAGTTCTTCGCTGATCAGTTGTTCGTTGATGAGGACGGTCATGGCAATTCTCCAGAGTCAGGCGCGGCGCTTGGCCAACAGTTCATGGGCGGCTTGCAACGGGCGCGGATCGACCCAGTCGGCGATGGAAAAATCGCGTTCGAGGAAGCCGTGCAGGTAAAGGAAGTCTTTTTGGGTATCGAGAAATTCCAGACGCTGTGCCGACAGGTCAGGCGCCAGCGTGGTGTGGAATTCACCGCGATAGGCTTCGGCGACACCGGCACTGCCGGCGCGGGTTTCTTCTTCGAGAATCGCGTTCAGCGCCTCGCGATTGTTCGCTGCCCAATCGGCGGCGCTGAGGGTTTGCGCGAGGAAGCGCACGACCAGGTCGAAATGGTTGTCCAGCAGGCTCTGGTGGACCGTGATCGGGCGCGGCGTGCCATTGTTGATGCGATAGCGCGGCTCGGCGATCAGGTCGAGATCAATGCCCACCACCAGCCCGAGACGCCGCGCGGCATCGGCGGCGGACGCGCCTTTGACGTACACCGCGTCGACTTCACCGCGCACCAGGTAATCGAGGCCCGACCACAGGCGTTGCAAGCCCTCTTGAGGATTCGCCGCCTGCTCCTGGTTTTGCAGCGCCACTTCCACCAGTTCGACGTCATCGAAGCCCAGCCCCGCCAGGCTCAACGCGCCTTTGTAGCCGTGCAGGCTCATGGCCCGAGCGATGCTGCCGGGGCGGGTTTCACCCCAGGCCGGCAGCGCCAGACGCTTGCCCTTTAGGTCTTGCGGACGACGAATGCCGGAGTCCGGGCGAACCAGGATGGTTTGCCACTCTTCGATCCAGGTCAGGCCGATCAGGCGACTCGGCGCACCAGCGGCACGTGCCGCCAGGGCCGGTACGTTACCGCCTTCGCGAAACAGGCCCGGCAACTCGTGATCGTAGTGGTGATGCCCCAGTTGCCGGGCCTCCTGCAAGGTCGACACCGGCAGGCCGTCAGCGGCGAATTCTTCGCTGAGCCAACCGAGTTTGTAGGCGATGCCGGAAGCGGTCGGCACCGGGCAACGGGTGAACCAGATCTGCTCCAGTTCAGCCGGGGCAGCGGGTCGGGATTGTTTGGCAGCAAGCGTCATGGGCAGCTCCGTGGTTGGGCAAGTGTCTGTTGCCAGAGCTATTGCAGCGCCCGTGCCAAGAGCTGAAACGCCCGGTTTAAGGGGCTTTGCGCCTGACACCAAGCAAACAACCGACGCTGGTTGCTGGCCTGCCAGCAGCATTGCG
>NZ_JAGYFZ010000205.1:0-2295 GCF_019946675.1 Pseudomonas sp. BF-B-15 | reverse complement strand
GATCATAAAAACACCGATAACCTGTAGGAGCGAGGCTTGCCCGCGAAGGGGTCGTCGGCAACACACAACTAATCCTGATGCACCCAGGTCATGCGAAACGACGCCCCGCCCCACGGCGAATCCGCCACTTGCACTTGCCCGCCATGAGACTGCGACACCCGCCGCACCAAGGCCAGGCCCAGGCCGAAACCACCCGTGCGGCGATCCCGACTGGCGTCCAGGCGCGAGAACGGTTCGAAGATTTTCTCCCGCCCGTCCACCGGCACGCCCGGCCCGTCGTCGTTGACCTGGACCTCGTAATGATCCCCGGTGCGCACCAACGACACCTCCACTCGCTCTTCGGCATAGCGAATGGCATTGCGCAGCAGGTTGATCACCGCGCGCGCCATGAAGCGCGGCTCGATGCGCACCTCATCGACCCGACACTCGACAATCAGCAGTTGCACCCCGGCCGCCTCGGCTTCCAGCGCCACGCTGCCGACCACGCTGTCGAGCCAACTGTTGGCCTGAATATTCTCCCGGGTAATGACCGTGGCGCCGCGCTCAAGGCTGGCGTAGGTCAGCAGCTCCGAGACCATTTCTTCCAGCTCGCCGAGGTCGGCGTACATGTCGGCAATCAGTTCGCGACGCTGGCTCGGATCGGATTGTTGCTTGAGCTGATCGAGTTCGAACGACAGCCGGGCAATCGGCGTGCGCAATTCATGGGATACCGCGTTGGTCAGCTCACGCTGATTGGCGATAAGGCCTTCGATGCGCGCAGCCATCAGGTTGAAATGTTCAGACAGGTCGCGAATGTTCGAACGCTTGGACAGCTGGATCCGCGCCGACAGGTTGTTGTCGCCAAAGCGTTCGGCGGCGAGGCGCAGTTTCTCCAGATCTCGCCAGTGTGGGCGCACCCAGAATAACAACACGAAACCAATCATCACCGCGATCATCAAATAGGCCGCGGCAATGTAGAACGGCATCAGACTCGGCTCGGCCGGCAGCTTGATGCTGAGCAACTGCGAACCGTCGTCAATGCGCGAGATGAACTGCGTGTACTTGTCACGCAGCACCAGCAGGCCTTGGGCCAACTCGGCTTTTTCCTGATCGGTCAGGGCCAGTTGATCCGTTTCGACCAGGCTCAGGCCCAAACCGTAGTGAGGGCGCACGGTTTCCAATTGGCGTTCCCGGGCCGGACCGTCCAGGCCGCGCAACTGCTCCACCAGCGACCAGGCCTGACCTCGCACCGCCTCGCGGTTGTAGCTCTGCATTTGACCGGCGAGCAGCGCATCGAACGTGCGCTCGACGGTTTGCAACCCCAGTACCAGGCCAACCGTCATCATCACAAACAGACCGAGAAATAACCGCAGCATTTACAGCTCCCACGCGAACGGATTGAACAGGTAACCCTTGCCCCAGATGGTCTTGATGCACACCGGTTCACGCGGGTTGTCCTTGAGCTTGCCGCGCAACTTGCTGATGTAGACGTCGACGCTACGGTTGAGGCCGTCGAAGGCGATCCCGCGCATGCGGTTGAGGATATCGTCGCGGGACAAAATCTTGCCCGCCGCGCTGGCCAGCAACCACAGCAATTCGAATTCCATGGTGGTCAGCTCGATGCCCTCACCCGCCAGGCGCACTTCGCGACAGCTGCGGTCGATGCTCAGATGGCCGAATTCCAGCGAGCTGCAGACTGTGCTGTCCGGCGTTTGCCGGCGTTGCAACGCACGCAGACGGGCCAGCAATACCGGCGGCTTGATCGGCTTGATCACGTAGTCGTCGGCGCCGGACTCCAGGCCGAGGATGTGATCGAGGTCGTCTTCCTTGGCGGTGAGAATGACGATCGGCGTATCGGACACGCTGCGAATTTCGCGACACACGTGCAGGCCACTCTGGCCCGGCAGCATCAGGTCGAGTACAACGATTTTCGGTTTGAAGTCGAGGAATGCGGCCAACGCGAGGTCGCCGCGATGCACCTGTAACACTTCAAAGCCATGTTGGGACAGGAAGTGCGCGATCAGCCCGGCAAGCCTTTCGTCGTCTTCCACCAGCAGAACTTTGCCAAAACCCAGGTTATCCATAACGAACGCGTGCCAACTCTTGTGTGAAGTGGATGGCATTATGGCGTCAATCAGCGTCGGGGCGGCGATTGCAGGCAGCAAAAACCGGCCTCTGGGGCCGGTTTTCAGTGATCTTTCATACTCTTAAGAGTTTTTAACAATTGCGCTGCAAAAGATCGCAACTAACTGTAGGAGCACGGCTTGCCGGCGAAGGCGATCTCAAGGACGCCTTCGCCGGCAAGCCGTGCTCCTA
>NZ_JAGYFZ010000204.1:0-2684 GCF_019946675.1 Pseudomonas sp. BF-B-15 | reverse complement strand
GATACACCGCAATCGCCAGCAAGCCGGCTCCTACAGGTCATCTGCATTCATGAAACCGGTGTTATGACCCAAGCACTCATCGAACTGTCCGACCTGGGCTTCAGTTGGCCCGGTCACCCGCCGCTGCTGGACATCCCGGCCTTTCGCCTGGAACCGGGTGAAACCCTGTTCCTCAAAGGTCCCAGCGGCAGCGGCAAGACCACCCTGCTCGGCCTGCTCGGTGGCGTGCAAAAGCCCGATCGCGGCAGCATTCGCCTGCTCGGCCAGGAGCTGACCGAACTCGGTGCCGGGGCGCGTGATCGCTTTCGCGTCGATCACACCGGCTACATCTTCCAGCAGTTCAACCTGCTGCCGTTTCTCTCGGTGCGTGAAAACGTCGAACTGCCCTGCCACTTCTCCAGGCTGCGCGCCGAACGGGCGATCCAACGCCATGGCAGCGTCGATCAGGCGGCGGCAACCTTGCTCGCTCATTTGGGATTGAAGGATGAAAGCATCCTCGGCCGTCGCGCCGACTCGCTGTCCATCGGCCAACAGCAACGCGTCGCCGCCGCCCGTGCGTTGATCGGTCAGCCGGAACTGGTGATCGCCGACGAACCGACTTCTGCTCTGGATTACGACGCCCGCGAAAACTTCATTCGCCTGTTGTTCGCCGAATGCCGCGAAGCCGGGTCGAGCCTGTTGTTCGTCAGCCACGACCAAAGCCTTGCGCCGCTGTTCGATCGCAACCTGTCGCTGGCCGAACTCAATCGCGCCGCCACGCCTGCAGAGGTTTGAGATGTATTTGTTTCGTCTAGCCATGGCCAGCCTGGCTAACCGCCGCTTCACCGCGATCCTGACCGCGTTCGCCATCGCCCTGTCGGTCTGCCTGCTGTTGGCCGTGGAGCGCGTGCGCACCGAAGCCAAGGCCAGTTTTGCCAGCACCATCAGCGGCACCGACCTGATCGTCGGCGCCCGCTCCGGTTCAGTGAACCTGCTGCTGTACTCGGTGTTCCGCATCGGCAATGCCACCAACAACATCCGCTGGGACAGCTTCGAGCACTTCGCCAACAACCCGAAAGTGAAGTGGGCGATCCCGATGTCGCTGGGCGATTCCCATCGCGGTTATCGGGTGATGGGCACCACCGAGGCGTACTTCGAGCATTACCAGTACGGTCATCAACAACACCTGGAACTGGCTGACGGTCGCGCCTTCGCCACCGATCCGTTCGAAGTGGTGCTCGGCGCCGAAGTGGCCGATGCACTGCACTACAAACTCGGCGACAAACTGGTGCTGGCCCACGGCGTGGCGGTGATCAGCCTGGTCAAGCACGACGACAAACCGTTCACCGTGGTCGGCATTCTCAAACGCACCGGCACCCCGGTGGACCGCACGTTGCACATCAGCCTCGGAGGTATGGAAGCGATTCACATCGACTGGCACAACGGCGTGCCGGCGCGCGGCAACGGTCGGATCAGTGCTGATCAGGCACGCAACATGGACCTGACGCCGCAAGCGATCACCGCGTTCATGCTGGGCCTCAACAGCAAGATTTCGACCTTTGCCCTGCAGCGCGAAATCAACGAATTCCGTGGCGAACCGATGCTCGCGATCCTGCCGGGCGTGGCGCTGCAAGAGTTGTGGAGTTTGATGAGCACCGCAGAAAAAGCCTTGTTCGTGGTCTCGCTGTTTGTGGTGCTGACCGGGTTGATCGGCATGCTCACGGCGATTCTCACCAGCCTCAATGAACGTCGGCGCGAGATGGCGATTCTGCGTTCGGTGGGTGCGCGGCCATGGCATATCGCGACGTTGCTGGTGCTGGAGGCGTTCGCCCTGGCGCTGTCGGGCGTGATCGCTGGCGTGGCCCTGCTTTATGTGGGCATCGCTGCTGCGCAAGGCTACGTGCAGGCCAATTACGGTCTGTTTCTGCCGCTGGCGTGGCCCAGCGAATATGAATGGACGCTGCTCGGTGGCATCCTGATCGCCGCGCTGCTGATGGGCAGCGTGCCGGCGTGGCGCGCGTATCGCCAATCCCTGGCCGATGGCCTGTCGATCCGACTATGAGGACGTTAATGATGCCCCGCGCTCTATTTGCGCTGTTGATGCTGGTCGCCTTGCCGCTGTGGGCCGCCGAGCCGAAAGAGCTGACCTGGTCGGAAATGATCCCGCCGGACGCCGCGCCGGAAGTGCCGAACATGACGCCCCTGCACGACCTCTCGCAGATGGGCAGCGCGCTGTCTGCCGAGTCGGCGCCAGCCGCGAAACAGGACATGCCCAATGCGCCGGTGGTGAAGAGCCTCGACGGCCAGAGCATCCGCCTGCCGGGCTACATCGTGCCGCTGGAAGTGAGCGAAGAAGGCCGCACTACGGAGTTTCTGCTGGTGCCGTATTTCGGCGCCTGCATCCATGTACCGCCACCGCCGTCGAACCAGATCGTGCATGTGAAAAGCGAAGTCGGCGTGAAGCTGGACGAGCTGTATCAGCCTTATTGGATTGAGGGGGCGTTGCAGGTTAAAGCGTCGACCAGTGAGTTGGCGGATGCCGGGTATCAGATGGAGGCGGACAAGATTTATATCTATGAATTGCCGGAGTGAATCTGGTGTTCGCGTGTTGATTTGAAGGTCGCCTTCGCGGGCAAGCCTCGCTCCTACAGGTCCTGCGCTAACCTGTAGGAGCGAGGCTTGCCCGCGAAGGCGCCCTCAAAGGT
>NZ_JAGYFZ010000203.1:0-3121 GCF_019946675.1 Pseudomonas sp. BF-B-15 | reverse complement strand
CCATAACAAGTGCTAACGGGCAAAAAAAGCGCCGTAGTATGTCATGAAGTCCGGCATCTATCTCTTGAACCTCGGGTTTCCAGGCCCGGTCGCTGATTTCTCAGCGACGCCCAAAGCCTAACCATCTCGCTTCCCACCCGACAACCGACAGAACGCGTCGGAAACATCCTAGGACACCACGCTTTTTGTAGGAGCGAGCCTGCTCGCGATAAACGTGAGAACACCGCGGGGTATCAGGTTCACAGCGTTATCGTTCACGACCATCGCCGGCAAGCCGGTCTCGCTCCCACAGTATTCTGTCGTCAATTCGCCAATCGCGCCCCACCCAGCGTTCCGCTCATCTCATACGCCGCCAGTTCCGCCTGATGCGCTGCCAATATCTCCGGCAACGACCCGCGCAAATACTCGACCCAGGTTTTGATCTTCGCATCCAGATACTGCCGCGACGGATAGATCGCATACAGATTCAGTTCCTGCGAGCGGTAGTTCGGCATCACCCGCACCAGCGTGCCGTTGCGCAAGCCTTCGATCGCCGCATACACCGGCAACACGCCGACGCCCATGCCGCTGATGATCGCGGTTTTCATCGCATCGGCGGAGTTCACCAGAAACGGCGAGCTGTTGATGGTGACCATTTCCTGGCCTTCCGGACCGTCGAAATTCCATTTCTCCAGCGGAATCACCGGGCTCACCAGGCGCAGGCACGCATGGTTCAGCAAGTCGCTGGGCTTGTGTGCGCAGCCGTTGGCTTTCACGTAGGCCGGGGAGGCGCAAACGATGCTGTAGGTGATGCCCAGGCGCTGGGAGACGAAGCCCGAGTCCGGCAGTTCGCTGGCAAGGACGATGGACACGTCGTAGCCCTCGTCGAGCAAGTCCGGCACGCGGTTGGCCATGGTCAGGTCGAAGGTCACGTCGGGATGGGTCTTGCGATAGCGGGCGATGGCGTCGATCACGAAGTGCTGACCGATACCGGTCATGGTGTGCACCTTGAGTTGCCCGGCCGGGCGCGCGTGGGCATCGCTGGCCTCGGCTTCGGCCTCTTCGACGTACGCCAGGATCTGCTCGCAGCGCAACAGATAACGCTTGCCGGCCTCGGTCAGGGCGATGCGACGAGTGGTGCGGTTGAGCAGGCGGGTTTGCAGGTGGGCTTCCAGGTTGGAGACCGCGCGCGAGACGTTGGCCGTGGTGGTGTCGAGTTGCACGGCGGCGGCGGTGAAGCTGCCGGCCTCGGCCACGTAGCTGAAGGCGCGCATGTTTTGCAAAGTGTCCATGGGGTGCTCTCGGGTGCGATGGCAAATTGTGACACGAAGTTTCAGAGTCTGAGACCCCGACCAAGGGATTATCGCGTTAACGGTAACAAAGATTCACAGGAATCCCAGCTTATCGCCATCAAACCCGCCCCCTAGAATTGCGCCGTTCCTTGTAGGAGCGAAGCTTGCTCGCGAAGAACGATAACGCGGTTTAACAGATGGACCGCGTTATCGTTCTTCGCGAGCAAGCTTCGCTCCTACGGGATCCAGTCCACTTTCTCGGGAAATCGCAGCAGTGCCGCGTCGCATCAGCAGAGCGCTTCAGACGCTCAGTGTTTTGGCTTTAACCCTGGCAATCAGCGGCTGCATCGGAACCGCAGGTATTGCCCCGCAGGGCAAGGCACTGGAGGCCAATTCACTGGCCACCGACGACGCCATCCAGAGCGCCGCGCAGGACGCTCACTGGCCCACCGCGCAATGGTGGCAGGCCTACGGCGACCCGCAACTGAACCGCTGGATCGACCTCGCCCTGCAAGGCAGCCCGACCATGGCCATGGCGGCGGCGCGGGTGCGTCAGGCCAAATCCATGGCGGGCATCGCCGAGTCTGCCGAGTCGCTGCAGATCAATGGCGGGTCAACCCTCAAGCGCCACAACTGGCCCACCGATCAGTTCTACGGGCCGGGCGAGCTGGCCAATGCGACGACGTGGGACAACAACGCCGCGCTGGGCTTCAGCTACGCCCTCGACCTCTGGGGCCGTGAAAGCAACGCCACCGAGCGCGCCGTCGACATGGCGCACATGAGCGCCGCCGAAGCGCGTCTGGCCCAGCTCGAACTGCAGAACAACATCGTTCGCGCCTACATCGAACTGTCGCTGCATTACGCGCAACGGGACATCGTCGCCGCGACCCTGCAACAGCAGCAGCAAATTCTCGACCTCGCGCAGAAACGTCTGAGCGGCGGTATCGGCACCCACTTCGAAGTCAGCCAGGCCGAAACGCCGCTTCCGGAAACCCACCGCCAGCTCGACGTGCTGGACGAAGAAATCGCCCTCAGCCGCAATCAGCTTGCCGCACTCGCAGGCAAAGGCCCGGGCGACGGCGCGCAGTTGCAGCGACCGACGTTGGCATTGGGCACTGCGCTGAAGCTGCCATCGTCGCTGCCGGCGCAATTGCTCGGCCAGCGTCCCGACGTGGTCGCCAGCCGCTGGCAAGTGGCGGCTCAGGCGCGGGGCATCGATGTGGCTCACGCCGGTTTCTACCCCAACGTCGATCTGGTCGGCAGCCTCGGCTACATGGCCACCGGCGGTGGTGCGCTGGAGTTCTTGACCGGCAAGAAACTCAACTACAGCGTCGGCCCGGCGATCTCGTTGCCGATCTTCGACGGTGGCCGGTTGCGCGCCGAGTTGGGGGAAGCCTCGGCCGGTTATGACATCGCCGTGGCGAAGTACAACCAGACGCTGGTCAATGCGCTGAAAAACATCTCCGACCAGTTGATCCGCCGCGAGTCCATGGACAAGCAGCAAACCTTCGCCGCCGAATCCGTGGCCACCGCGCAGAAGACTTACGACATCGCGATGATCGCTTATCAACGCGGGCTCACCGATTACCTCAACGTGCTCAATGCCCAGACCTTGCTGTTCAAACAGCAGCAGGTTCAGCAACAGGTTCAGGCTGCGCGGCTCAGTGCGCACGCCGAGTTGGTGACGGCGCTCGGTGGCGGGCTTGGTGCGGGTAATGACGTGCCGAATGCTGAGAAAACCCAGCCCCCGAAAACCCCGGTTCTTTTGCGTTGAACACAAAACCCTGTGGGAGCGGGCTTGCTCGCGAAAGCGGTGTGTCAGGCGACATCAGCATTGACTGACACACCGC
>NZ_JAGYFZ010000202.1:0-3138 GCF_019946675.1 Pseudomonas sp. BF-B-15 | reverse complement strand
GCGCAGAACCTGCGCTCGGCCTCTCGAGGGGGCGCTCAGATCAAAAGCGGAAGGCGAGCTAACGCTCGGCCTGATGAGTGGTGAGAATCAAAAGCGTATGGGATTCCCTGTAGGAGCCGGCTTGCCGGCGAAAAACGCCCAGACACCGCGTTGATTCAGACAGCCCGCGTTATCGTTGACGTCCATCGCCGGCAAGCCGGCTCCTACAGGGTAAATGCAGATGTGTCTGGATAAATACGATCAACCGTAGGAGCCGGCTTGCTGGCGATAGCGTCCGTCCAGTCAATAAATGCGCCGACTGACCCAACGCCATCGCCAGCAAGCCGGCTCCTACAGGGGATAGGTGTACATATCCGGAATGAGTGACCGCAGCAGTGAAGGCGAGCGCGTACGGTTATAGAGACAGGTCGGCTGGCAGGCCGCCTCGCTTTGGCTTTTGCTTGGCTTTTGATTTTGATCTGCCCCGTCGGAAGGCCGAGTGGAGGTTCTGCGTAGTGGGCAACCCGGCATGGATGCCGGGTTAGCCGCCCCCGGCCAGGGATGGCCGATGGCGGCGGGCCCACGGAGCAGGACCGGAGCGAGGGCATGGCGAGCCTTAGCGAGCCACCGTACGTCAGGGGCGCGGGCGCTTGGTTACTTGGCGCTTCTCCAAGTGACCCGCCGTAAGGGCGGAACCAATAGCCGCCGTTACCGCAGCAACGGATATACACCCAGTCAAAACCACTCCAAGAGAATACCCATGGATCGCCTGTCTACGTTGTTTTCGCAGTTCGGCGTACGCGCACACCTGTTTTACAACGGCAGGCTGTGCGGTATGGCGGCGTACGATGGCGCCGACCAGCGTGGTCATATTCACCTGCTGCAGGCCGGTACCATCACTTTGCGGGGCGGCGACCGTAAGGACGTGCTGCTGACGCAACCCAGTCTGATTTTTCTGCCACGCCCAAGCCGGCATCAACTGTTCGCCGGTGAGCCCGAGGGCGCTCAACTCCTGTGTGCGTCAATGGAGTTTGAGGGTGGGGTCGATAACCCATTGTCTGCCTCGCTACCCGATTGCCTGGTGCTGCCCCTGGAAGAGTTGCCGCAGCTGGCCGATACGCTGCGATGGATGTTCGTTGAGGCGGCAGCCGGACATTGCGGCAGGGAAGCGGCGCTGGATCGCTTGTTCGAATTACTGATCATCCTGCTGTTTCGACATCTGCTCGATCATCACCAACTGCGGACCGGCATGATGGCCGGGCTCGCGGATTCGCGACTGGCGCGCTCGCTGGTACAAATGCACAACGCACCTCACCGTGCCTGGTCGGTGGCGGAACTGGCGAGCGAGTCGAACATGTCGCGTGCGGCCTATGCCGTGCACTTCCGGGCCGTTATAGGGCAGACACCGGCGGACTATCTGTTGAGCTGGCGTATCAGCCTGGCGCAGAAGCGTTTGCGTGAAGGGCGGCCGATTACGCTGATCGCCGCGGAAGTCGGTTATGAAAGTCCTTCGGCACTTGCTCGCGCGTTTCGTCGCAAGACGGGCTACAGCCCTCGGGACTGGCTGAAAGATTTGGCGGGAGAGGGGGACGGACTTTCTTGATGGGGCATGGCCTGAAAACATCGAATTGCTTCAGGCCATCCCAAGAGAAGGATCATCGATTCAGCGGTTTTCCAGCGCGGTTAATGAATGGCCGGCCACGAAGATGGAGGCGGCAAGCAACCCGATGTCTTTCAGGAGAAACTGGCCCGGTGCAACCGAAATGGCCGGGAAGCCGAGGCTGGGTTCGATCACTCCTGGTGTCGACAACATAAAGCTCAACGTCGTGAAAAACAGCCCGGCTGACAACGCGCCACCGATCAATGAAAACTTCGGTGACAACAGTCGACCTGCAATAAGAGCACCGATCGAGACTTCCAGGACGCCGAGTAAACTGGAGAAGGTATCGACGCTGAAAATGTTGTAGACCCAACCCAGGAAAGGGCTATTGCTCACCAGCGGAACCAGGCCTTGCGCTTCGTAGTGAGTGAATTTCATGCCACCGAACCAGAAGTAGATCACGGCGAGGGCAAAGTACGCTCCGTAAGTTCCAATCGCTGTGGTTTTGCTCCCGAGCGATGATTGTCCAGAGGCGGTATTGGTTTTGTAGTTCTCGATGCTTAAGGTTTTCATGAGTCAGGCTTCCAATAGTGGGGTGGCAATACCTTTCACACCCCAACGCGGTGTGCGTTGGGAGTGGAGACAGTGTTGCCTTTGATGCCGCGCTATTGGGTTCTGAACGTATTGAGTCCGATGCAGATCGTCTTGACTCATTGTTGGTGCTGAATGAGAAGGGCCTCGACGCTCATCCTCTCGCGGTGGAGGCCGGGCTTGTTTTACCATTCGGGCCCACCTGCTCAAGTGGCACGCGACCCGATGGTTGCGCGTCGTATTCAAATGGAAGGATCCCAGCGTCATGTCCGGTTCGTTGTTTCGCAAGCTCGCCTTGTCCAGCCTTCTCTTGCTCGCCGGTTGCGCTGCAACAACCCCGAATGCTCCGATTCCCGTCAAGTCCGAGGCCATTGAAGCTTTCACCGACATCTGCCTGAAGACTGCGCCATCGTTCGCTGGTTCGGCCGAAGCCGCCAAGCGTTACGGTATCGATGATCTGCAGGATATGGGCTTTACCCGTATCGGCTTCACGGCTGACAAAAACCTTGCGGTGCAGTTGTCTGCGAAAGAGTGCGTGGTCACGACTCCGAGCCAGTCCGACGATAGCCTGACCCGGCAATTGCTGAGCGCTGTGCAGCCTTATTCGCAGGCAGCGGTGGCGGATCGTGTGCCGTCGAAGGTTAGCCTGCAGGGCGCAAACTTCATTCTTCAGCATGACCGTGATGGTGGTGAGGCTTACGTGCTGTTGCGCAATAACTGAGCTGCGGTTTTTTAGCCTGCGGCGGATTTGGGAATGGTGTACATATCCGTTGCTGCGGTAACGGCCGCTTATGGTTTCGCTTTTACAGCGAGTCACTTTGGAAAAGCCCCAAAGTAACCAAAGGGCTCTTGCCCCTTTCGTTCGGTGCCTCGCCTAGGCTCGGCATGCCCTCGCTCCGGTCCTGCTCCGTGGGCCCGCCGCCATCGGCCATCCATGGCCGGGGGCGGCTACCGCGGCATCCTTGCCG
>NZ_JAGYFZ010000201.1:0-3147 GCF_019946675.1 Pseudomonas sp. BF-B-15 | reverse complement strand
CGATCCTGTAGGAGCCAGGCTTGCTGGCGATGGCGTCCGTGAAATCGCCATCGCCAGCAAGCCGGCTCCTACAGGGTTGGGCGGGGCCCATCATCATGGGTGCTAGAAGGTGATGTCGGCGGCGGGTATCACGTCGATCCGCGCCACTGAACCGGTCAAATGCGCCAGGTCCTTGTTGTGCTCGGCGATGATGTCTTCGGCGGGGATGTTGCCGTTGTCGACCGTGGAGTGAGCGTCAGCCGCCAGCACCACGTCGTACCCCAGTTGCAGCGCCTGACGCACTGTGGCGTTGACGCAATAGTCGGTTTGCAAACCGCAAATGACCAGGCGTTCGAAATCCTGCACCGGCAGCAGCTTTTGCAGGTTGGTCTGATAGAACGAATCCGGTGTGGTCTTGCGTACGTGCCAATCCTTGGGCGAGGTTTCCAGCCCTTCGGCCAGTTGCCAGCCGTCAGCGTTATACGCCAGCGGACTGCCGTCTTCCTCATGCTGGATCAGCACCACCGGAATGCCGGCCTTTCGGGCACGGGTGCTGAGCCCGTTAATGGTGTCGATGACACGTGAGATTTCGAAGCACTCGTACTCGCCCGTGCAAAGTGCTCGCTGGACATCGATGATCAACATTGCGGTGGTCATGGTTCCATCCTTGATCTGTCGTTGGATCTGGGGACAGAAACTAAATCCGTCCCCCTCCAAACACAACCCTCAATAACCGAGAGACAACCCGGTGTTACGACGCGGATCGTTCGCTCCGTAGAAACGGTTTTTGCCCACCGGTTTACCTTCCAGCGACGGCGCGCCGACCAGAATCGCGGCGATATGGTTGGGATCCTGCGGCCCGGCAAACTTGTGGCCCCAGCTTTCAAGCAGCTTCACCGTGTCCGGACTGGTGGTGAACGCCTCCAGGTTGGTCTCCTCCGGCAACCACTGCTGGTGGAAACGCGGCGCATCCACCGCCTCCTGAATGTTCATGCCGTAGTCGATCACGTTGAGGATGGTCAGCAAGGTCGCGGTGATGATGCGGCTGCCGCCTGGGGTGCCGACGACCATCACGACTTTGCCGTCCTTGGTGACGATGGTCGGGCTCATGGACGACAGCGGCGCCTTGCCCGGCGCGATGGCGTTGGCCTCCCCTTGCACCAGACCGTACATGTTCGGCACGCCGATTTTCGAGGTGAAGTCGTCCATCTCGTCGTTGAGGATGACCCCGGTTTTGCTGGCCATGACCCCGGCGCCAAACCAGTCGTTCAAGGTGTAGGTCACCGACACCGCGTTGCCCCATTTATCGACGATGGAGTAATGGGTGGTGTTGCTGCCTTCGTGCGGCGCGACGCCAGGTTTGAGCTCGCGGGACACACCGGCCTTTTGCGGATTGATGGCCGCGCGGATTTTGCTCGCGTAGTTTTTATCCAGCAAATGGGCGATCGGATTTTTCACGAAGTCCGGGTCGCCGAGGTAGCTGTTGCGGTCGACATACGCGTGGCGCATGGCTTCGATCTGGTAATGCATACCCTGCGCCGAGCGGTAACCCAGGTCTTTCATCGGGTAGCCGTCGAGGATGTTCATGATCTCGCAGATCACTACGCCGCCGGAGCTTGGCGGTGGTGCCGAGACCACGTGGTAGCCACGGTAATCGCACTCGATGGGGGCCAGTTCACGGGTCTTGTATTTGTCGAGGTCGGCCTGGGTGATGATGCCTTTGTTGGCCTGACTGGAGGTGACGATCGCGTCAGCGACCCAGCCCTTATAGAAACCGTCGGCGCCCTTCTCGGAGATTTCCCGCAGGGTTTTGCCCAGGTCTTTTTGCACCAGTTTCTGGCCGACCTGCATCGGCTCGCCGTTGCTCAGGAAGATCGAGCCGGAATCTTTCATGTCCTTTTTGAAGACGTCGGTGGCGTACTCCAGCAAATCGACATCGCCCTGCTCCAGCACAAAACCGTCTTCAGCGAGCTTGATCGCCGGGGCGATCACTTCCTTGCGCGGTTTGGTGCCGTAGGTTTTCAGCGCCAGTTCCATACCGGACACGGTACCCGGCACACCGACAGCCAGATGACCACGGGTGCTGAGGTCCGGGACAACGTTGCCCTCTTTGTCGAGGTACATGTCGGCAGTGGCGGCCAGCGGGGCTTTTTCGCGGAAGTCGAGGAAGGTCTTGCGCCCGTCCGCCAGTTGGATGGTCATGAAACCACCGCCGCCCAGGTTACCTGCCGCGGGATACACCACCGCCAGCGCATACCCGACCGCGACGGCGGCATCGACGGCGTTACCACCGTTCTTGAGCACATCGACGCCCACATGACTGGCCAGATGCTGGGCCGTGACCACCATGCCGTTTTCGGCGGCGACGGGGGCGACGGAAGCGGCGTGAGCCGCCAGGCAACTGAGTGCCAATGAAGTCGCGATGAGCGATTTGGCAAAAGGTTCGAACTTCATGAGTCGGTCTCTTTTTGTTTTTAGGGTCGGTAAAAAAACAGAGAAAACGTTTCAAGAGCAGTACGCAGTATGGTCGGGATTGCGTATTGCGCCTCTCCGTCGAGGCAGTATGCTTGCCGCCTGCTCACCTGTTTTCGGAGTCCGCCCGCATGAGTTACACCTTCACCACCATGGCGTCGCCGGTCGGCGAGTTGAAGCTGGTCGCGAACGGTTCGAGACTGGCGGCCATCCTCTGGGAAAACGACAAACCGAATCGCGTACGGCTCGGGCCGATGAGTGAGGCGGCGGACAACCCGGTCCTGGTGCGCGCGGTTCAACAGTTACAGGAATACTTCGCCGGCACACGAAACCGCTTCGACCTGGAACTGGATTTCGCCGGTACGGACTTTCAGAAAAAGGTGTGGCAGGCCCTGCTGACCATTCCGTTCGGCGAAACGCGCAGCTATAGCCAGATTGCCGAGCAGATCGGCAACCCGAGCGCAGTGCGTGCAGTGGGCGCGGCGAATGGCAAGAACCCGATCTCGATTATTGCGCCGTGCCATCGGGTGATCGGCGCGTCGGGGAAATTGACCGGGTTTGCAGGTGGGCTTGAGGCGAAGGAATTGCTGCTGACGCTGGAAGGCGGCCGAGGTAAAACCGGACGTTTCGAAGGCTTTTGACCTTGCTTTATGTAGGAGCGAAGCTTGCTCGCGAAGGTGTGTCAGGCGACAGCAC
>NZ_JAGYFZ010000200.1:0-3327 GCF_019946675.1 Pseudomonas sp. BF-B-15 | reverse complement strand
ATTTCAGACACATCCTCGTTGACTGTTACGCCGCCTTCGCGGGCAAGCCTCGCTCCTACAGGGGGACGTGTGTATCGGAGTGTATCTAACGTCCTGCTCGATACATTTCCCGCAAAACCGGCTCACTGCCGAACACAGCCCAGATACAAACCTGCGATGAACTGCACAGGCCGCTTGGCACCCTATACACCGTGAAGGGGACAACAATGACCACGCTCCTGCCTGAAACCGACCTGACATCCACACCCGTCGATCGCCTGCGCGTCGACCAATACACCAGCGGCCTCATCGGCCCAAGCCAGCCAATGCTCGGCCCCTTGGCCGACGGCGGCACCCTGATCACCGGCACGCCGCCGGGCTGCTGGGGGCCGATGATTACGCCGGCCTTCGAGGGCGGCCATGAAGTGACCCAACCTGTGGCCATTGCCGGTGCCGAAATCGGCGACGCCGTGGCGATCAAGATCAAAAGCATGCGCGTCACCTCGCTGGCCACCTCGTCCGGCGTGATGAGCTTCGTTGAAGGTCGCTACAACGGCGATCCGTTCGTCGCGAAATTCTGTAGCAAATGCGGCACCGAGCACCCGGCCAGTTACGTTGAGGGCATTGGCGAAGATTCGATTCGTTGCAGCAATTGCGGCGCCGAAGTCAGCGCTTTCCGCTTCAGCCACGGGTACGTGATCGTGTTCGATGCGCAGAATCAGGTCAGCCTGACCGTCAATCAGGACATCGCCAACCAACTGGCGGGCAACGCCTCCGAGATGTCGGCGCTGCCGGAGTTCGCCGCCCAGCATTCGATCCTGTCCCTGGCCCGCGCCGACATCCCCGGCGTTGCCGCGCACATGCGGCCGTTCCTCGGCAACATCGGCACCACGCCGTCGCGGGACTTGCCGGACTCGCACAACTGCGCCGATTTCGGCCAATACCTGATCGGCGCACCGCACCGTTTCGGCATGACGCGTGAGGAACTGCACGCGGCCAAGACCGACGGTCACATGGACACCAATTCGATCCGCGAAGGCTGCATATTGATCTGCCCGGTGAAAGTCCCGGGCGCCGGTGTGTACATGGGCGACATGCACGCCCAGCAGGGCAACGGCGAGATCGCCGGGCATGCCACCGACTGCTCCGGGGAAACCGAAGTGCAGGTCGAAGTGATCAAGCACCTGACACTGGAAGGGCCGATCCTCCTGCAAAACCTCGACGATCTGCCGCCGATGGCGCGACCGATGAATGCCCTGCAACGGCAGAAAGTCCGCGAACTGGGTGAGCGCTGGGGCCAGACCGAGATCGAGCAGAGCGGCCCGATCACCTTCATCGGCAGTGGCGAAAACCTCAACGTGGCCGTGGAGAACGGCTTGCAACGTGCCGCTTCGGTCACGGGCCTGCCGTATGACGAAGTGCTCAACCGCGCGACCATCACCGGTTCCATCGACATCAGCCGCTTGCCCGGCACCGTGCGCGTGACCTTCCTGTGCCCGATGGACGTGCTTGATCGCATCGGCATCGGTCATCTGGTGCGCGAGAAATACGACCTGGCGTAACGCCCACCGGCGGCTCTGTACCGAAGTGTGTACAGACCCGCCGGCGATACAACCGCCGCGATTTTCTGCCGGTACGCGACACAGGCCCGATACACCGTTTCGGTTAACTGTGATTACGTTCTGACAACCTTTGAGATCGACATCATGCAGACTTCCAACACATCAACGAAGGCCACCGTCGGACTTGGCCTGCGTCGCGGTTTGATGAAAGACCTTCAAGCCGCCCGCGTGGGCGATTTCGACTTTCTGGAAGTCGCGCCGGAGAACTGGATCGGCATCGGCGGCGCCCATGGCGCGGCGCTGCGGGGCCTGGCCGAGCGCTATCCGTTGTCCTGCCATGGTTTGTCCCTGTCATTGGGCGGGCCGGCGCCGCTGGACGTTGGTTTTCTGCAAGAAGTGCGGGTTTTTCTCGATCAGTACAACGTGCCGCTGTACAGCGAACACCTGAGCTACTGCAGCGATGACGGTCACCTGTACGACCTGTTGCCGCTGCCCTTTACCGAAGAAGCGGTGCACCACGTCGCCGCGCGCATTCGTCAGTCCCAGGACATTCTCGGTCGGCGCCTGGCGGTGGAAAACGTCTCGTATTACGCCGCGCCGCAGCAGGACATGGACGAGCTGACGTTCACCAACGCGGTGCTGCGCGAAGCCGATTGCGACCTGTTGCTGGACGTCAACAATGTGTATGTCAACTCAATCAACCACGATTTTGATCCGCAGGTTTTTCTGGCCGGCATCGATTCGGACCGGGTGGTGGCGATGCACGTGGCCGGGCATTTCGATGAGTCCGACACGTTGAAAATCGACACCCACGGTGCCTCGGTGAAACCGGTGGTGTGGTCGTTGCTGGCCCAGGCTTATGCGCGGTTCGGCGCGCAACCGACGTTGCTTGAACGGGATTTCAATTTCCCGGCGTTCTCTGAACTGGTGGCTGAATTGCAGACCATCCGCCGCTTGCAGGCCAAGGGGGTGAACCATGGTTGATTCAGGCCTGTTTCAGCAGCAAAACACCTTGGGGCTTTACCTGCGTGACCCCGATCACTGCGCGCCACCGGCCGGAATGGACGTGGCGCGGGCACAGGTTTATCGCGACCTTGTTTTCAATAACCTCTCGATCTTGCTCAGCGGCACTTTTCCGGTGTTGATCAAGATTCTTGGCGATGAGCGCTGGGGTTCGCTGGTGCGCATCTTCTTGCGGGACCACCGCGCACAAACGCCGAAATTCGGTGAGATCGCCAGGGAGTTTGTCGACTTTCTCGCGTCAGAACCGCCTGCGTTGTACGAGGGGGCGTGGCCGCCGTTCCTGGTGGAACTGGCGCATTACGAGTGGATCGAGATGGTGTTGCAACAGTCCGACGCCGAGCCATTGCCAGCGAGTGATGTCGGGCTGCTGCTGGATCGACCGTTGCAGATTTCACCGCTGGCCTGGCCGTTGGCGTATGCCTGGCCGGTGCAGTTGGTGGGGCCGGACTATCAGCCTGAAACACCTCCGGCTCAGCCGACGTTGCTGTTGGTTCGTCGGGCGGAGGACTGGAGTGTGAAGTTTTCCGAACTGAGCCCGCTGGCCTGGCGCTTGTTGCAGCGGATCGACGAGTTTCCCCAACTGAGCGGACGTGAGCAGCTGGAAGGATTGGCCGTCGAAGCGGGGGCGGCGGGATCGCAGGGTTTCATCGACAGCGGAGCGGCGTTGTTGCGGCAGATGCATGGGGAAGGGGTGGTTGGCCCGGCATAACCCCCTGTAGGAGCCGGCTTGCCGGCGATGCGGGCTACGCGGTGTGTCAGGTAC
>NZ_JAGYFZ010000020.1:0-80129 GCF_019946675.1 Pseudomonas sp. BF-B-15 | reverse complement strand
GGTGGATGCCATTGTCTTGGTTTGTCTTGAAACCATTCGCGGGCAAGCCTCGCTCCTACAGGTTTTGTGTCGCTCACAAAATTATTGTTCGACACAAACTTTGTAGGAGCCGGCTTGCTGGCGATGGCGTCTGAAAGGCCGCTAAAGCCTTCGGGCCCTACTTCTGCGTCCCATCATCATGCTGCAAATTCGCCTGCGTCAGGTTGGCCCCTGCCGGCACACTGCGGGTCAGCCAGACATTGCCGCCAATGGTCGAACCCTTGCCGATGGTGATCCGCCCCAGGATGGTCGCGCCGGCATAAATCACCACATCGTCTTCAACAATCGGATGCCGCGGATGGCCCTTTTGCAGCTGACCATCTTCATCCGCCGGGAAGCGTTTGGCGCCCAGTGTCACGGCCTGATAAATCCGCACACGCTCGCCGATGATCGCGGTCTCGCCGATCACCACGCCCGTTCCGTGATCGATGAAGAAGCTGCGGCCGATCTGCGCGCCCGGGTGAATGTCGATACCGGTCGCCGAGTGCGCGATTTCTGCACTGATCCGCGCCAGCAGCGGCAGCCCGGCACGGTACAAATGGTGGGCGAGGCGATGGTGAATTACCGCCAGAATCCCCGGATAGCACAGCAGCACTTCATCGACGCTGCGGGCCGCCGGGTCACCGTGATAGGCCGCCAGCACATCGGTGTCCAACAGGCTGCGCAGGCCCGGCAGGGCGAGTGCGAAGTCCTGGATGATCTGGATTGTTTTGGCTTCGACTTCAGTGTCGGCCGAGGCACTGTGGCGGGCGGCGTAACGCAGTTCGAGCCGTGCCTGTCCCAGCAATGCATTCAACGCGACGTCCAGCGTGTGACCGACGTAGAAATCTTCACTCTCTTCACGCAGGTCGACCGGCCCCAGGCGCATCGGGAACAACGCCCCGCACAACGCTTCAAGAATCTCCGCCATGGCCGCTCGGGAAGGCAACTCGCGGCCACCCTGCTCGCCGCTGGCGCGGCCGTTTTGTGCACGCCACTCGTCACGCGCCGTGCGCAGTTGGCTGACGATGGTCTGCAATTGCCAATGGCTGGAACGCTCGCTCACGGTAAAAACTCCACACGGGCGGCCGGACTGTCTGGCCGCACTGACGGCGATTACTTTACGGCAAGGTCTGGAAACCGAATTAAGAACTGATTGTGCTGTGCTCAGCACTTTTGGCTATAAGTAATCTTGCCGGTTGCCCATGCATTTGGGCGTGCCTATAGTCCTGACATCTCTCACCGCCAGTACGGACCCATGATCAAACAACAGCTCGCCCGTTTTGACCGCCTCGATCTGCTCGGCCACCCGACCCCTCTGGAAAAACTCGAACGCCTGTCAGCCTGGCTGGGCCGCGACGTGTACGTCAAACGCGATGACCTGACGCCGCTGGCGATGGGCGGCAACAAGCTGCGCAAACTCGAATACCTGGGAGCCGATGCGCTGGCCCAGGGCGCGGACACGCTGATCACTGCCGGCGCGCTGCAATCCAACCACGTGCGCCAGACCGCCGCCCTCGCCGCCAAACTGGGCCTGGGATGCGTAGCGTTGCTGGAAAATCCTTTGGGCACCGAAGACGCCAACTATGTCGGCAACGGCAATCGGCTGCTGCTTGACCTGTTCGATGCCAAGGTCGAGCTGGTGGACAACCTCGACAACGCTGACGAGCAACTGGAAGCATTGGCCGCACGCCTGCGCAGCAACGGCAAAAAACCGTATCTGGTGCCGATTGGAGGCTCCAATGCGCTGGGCGCCCTGGGTTATGTGCGCGCCGGGCTGGAATTGGCCGAACAGATCAAGGACACCGGCCTGACCTTCGCCGCCGTCGTGCTGGCATCGGGCAGCGCCGGGACCCACAGCGGCCTGGCGCTCGCGTTGAGCGAAGCACTGCCGGATTTGCCAGTGATTGGCGTGACGGTTTCACGCAGCGAAGAAGATCAGCGGCCGAAGGTTCAAGGCCTCGCCGAACGCACCGCAGCGCTGTTGGGCGTCAGCCTGCCAGCGAGTTTCAAGGTTGAGTTGTGGGACGAATATTTCGGCCCGCGCTATGGCGAGCCGAATGCCGGGACGTTGTCGGCGGTAAAACTGGTCGCGAGCCAGGAAGGCTTGTTGCTGGACCCGGTGTATACCGGCAAGGCGATGGCGGGGTTGCTGGACGGGATTGGGCGTCAGCGTTTTGATGAAGGACCGATCATTTTCCTGCACACCGGTGGGGCACCGGCGTTGTTTGCCTACGATTCGGCGTTCTGAGAGCGCTGCGCGCTCTATCGCCAGCAAGCTGGCTCCTACAGGGTTCGTGTTGAATAAAAAATCGTGCACGCCCCTGTAGGAGCCGGCTTGCCGGCGATAGCGGTCTAACCGATACATATTCCTTTAAAGAATAACAAACGTAATATTTATTATTTTCCTATCTATAAGCACCATCATATAGTCACGCCGCAGGCGAATTTGCAGCGAGACGCATACGCTGCTTTAGGGCAGGATATCGCAGTCGTCCAAATCCCGATTTTGCCAACATTCCTAAAAGCGTCTTCATAAGAAATCACAGGGGCTTGTCATGAATTTTTCCGCACTACGTCGAAATCTGCTGGTGGGTTCGCTGGGCCTGGCGCTGAGCGCCGGCCTGCTGGGGCAAGCGGTTGCCGGTGAGCAACTGCAAAAAATCAAGGACGCTGGCGTGATCAACGTCGGCCTGGAAGGCACTTACCCACCGTTCAGCTTCGTTGACGCCGACGGCAAACTGACCGGCTTCGAAGTCGAGTTCTCCGAAGCCCTGGCCAAAGAGCTGGGCGTGAAGGTCAAACTGCAACCGACCAAATGGGACGGCATCCTCGCGGCGCTGGAATCCAAGCGTCTGGACGCAGTGGTCAACCAGGTGACTATCTCCGAAGAGCGCAAGAAGAAGTATGACTTCTCCGAGCCGTACACCGTTTCCGGGATTCAGGCGCTGGTGCTGACCAAAAAAGCTGCCGAGCTGAACATCAAGTCTGCCGCCGACCTGGCTGGCAAGAAAGTCGGCGTAGGCCTGGGCACCAACTACGAGCAGTGGGTTAAAGCCAACGTGCCGACCGCTGACGTGCGCACCTACGAAGATGATCCGAGCAAATTCGCAGACCTGCGTAACGGCCGCACCGACGCCATCCTGATCGACCGCCTCGCCGCACTGGAATACGCCAAGAAGGCCAAGGACACTTCCGCCGCCGGCGAAGCGTTCTCCCGTCAGGAAGCCGGTATTGCCCTGCGCAAAGGCGAGCCTGAGTTGCTGGCAGCAGTGAACAAGGCCATCGACAAGCTGCGTGCCGACGGTACGCTGAAAAAGCTTTCGGAAAAATACTTCAGCGCTGACGTCACCAAATAATGGGAGAAGCTTTCCAACTTGCGCTGGACTCCGCGCCCTTCCTGCTGAAGGGCGCGTACTACACGGTAATCCTCAGCCTGGGCGGGATGTTTTTCGGCCTGGTGATGGGGTTCGGCCTGGCGTTGATGCGCCTGTCGCGCTTCAAACTGGTGAGCTGGCTGGCCCGCATCTACGTGTCGTTCTTTCGCGGCACGCCGTTGCTGGTGCAACTGTTCGTGATCTATTACGGCTTGCCGCAACTGGGTATCGAACTTGATCCGCTGCCGGCGGCCCTGATCGGCTTCTCGCTGAACATGGCCGCGTACGCCTGCGAAATCCTGCGTGCCGCGATCAGCTCCATCGAGCGTGGCCAGTGGGAAGCCGCCGCGAGTATCGGCATGACCCGCGCGCAGACATTGCGCCGGGCCATCCTGCCGCAAGCGATGCGCACGGCATTGCCGCCGCTGGGCAACAGCTTCATCTCGCTGGTCAAGGACACGGCGCTGGCCGCCACCATTCAGGTGCCGGAACTGTTCCGTCAGGCGCAGCTGATTACCGCCCGGACTTTCGAAATTTTCACCATGTATCTTGCCGCCGCGCTGATCTACTGGATTCTGGCCACGGTGCTCTCGCACCTGCAGAACAAGTTGGAAGAGCGGGTCAATCGGCACGACCAGGAGTCCTGACCCCATGATTGTCGTGGAAAAACTGACAAAGCAGTTCAAGGGTCAAGTAGTGCTTAACGGCATTGATCTGGAAGTGAAGGAAGGCGAGGTAGTGGCAATCATCGGGCCGAGCGGCTCGGGGAAAACCACGTTCCTGCGTTGCCTGAATTTTCTCGAAGAACCCTCCAGCGGCCGGATCAAGGTCGGTGACATCGAGATCGATGGCAGCCGCCCGTTGAACCAGCAGCAGGGCCTGGTGCGGCGCTTGCGTCAGCACGTCGGCTTCGTGTTCCAGAACTTCAACCTGTTCCCGCATCGCACCGCCCTGGAAAACGTCATCGAAGGCCCGATCATCGTCAAGAAGATCGCGCACGCCGAAGCCGTTGCCCTGGGTAAAAAGCTGCTGGCCAGGGTTGGCCTGGCAGGCAAGGAAGACGCGTACCCGCGACGCCTTTCCGGTGGACAGCAACAGCGTGTGGCGATTGCCCGTGCGCTGGCGATGGAACCGGAAGTGATTCTGTTCGACGAACCCACCTCGGCACTCGATCCGGAGCTGGTGGGGGAAGTGCTGGCGACCATCCGCAGCCTCGCCGAGGAGAAGCGCACCATGGTCATCGTGACCCACGAAATGGGCTTTGCCCGCGACGTGGCCAACCGCGTGGTGTTTTTCGACAAGGGTGTGATTGTCGAGCAAGGCGAAGCCAAAGAATTGTTTGCCCATCCGAAAGAAGAACGGACAAAACAGTTTCTCAGCAAGTTCCTGAACAACGCTCAACACTGAGCAGCCATAACCGCGACATAAACTTCCACGGATGGAAGTTACATCGAAACTTCGTACCCTCTTCAACCGCCACTCAAACCACTCTTACAATTTAACCCTCTTTCAATAATCGCGTGCGGTACATATATATGTCCTGCGACAGATTATCCTCGCCTAAAATCCACAAAACACTTGCGCATTGCCACACGAACAACCGGCGCCTCCCACCGCAAAAACCGCTGATTCGGTGGGTATGTTCGACAAGTCGATGGGGCTTCCGGACCTGAAAGCGTAGGAGCTTTCTGAATAACGAAAGATTCGTTACTTAACTAACCAACTCTATTGACACTTATTCCAGCGCACTCTTATCTAGTCTCCGGTAAACGAACTCATCACGTTCAATCGTTGTTCATACGCAAGTAATGAGTCGTTTGTGGCTCGGCCAATCAGTTCTTTCAGAAACGGACTTCGCTGCAAGACTTCAAGGAGAAACCCATGAAACATATTTCGAAAAAACCCGAACTTGCGGCACCGACCGTGGAGCAATCCCACCGGAGCGGCATCAACATCACCTCGGCTTCTCACCTGCTGATCGCCGTCGCGCCTTATCCCGGCATGGACGAAGGCGACTTGATCGAACTGTTCTGGGACAACTGCTACGTGGCCTCCAGGGTGCTGAACACCCTGGACGTCGGCAAATCCGTCAGCCTGCGCGTGCCGCAAAGCTTCATCGCCAACGGCTCCTCTCGCATTCACTACCGGCTGATGCAGGTCGGCCATGGGCCAGCGCTGTCACCGACAACCTGCGTGCAGGTCAAGCTCGACTGCCCGGGAGGCCAGCCCTCTGCCCTGTACGGCGATGAAATCCAGAGCCTGGCGCCGGTGAGCATTCCCGAAACCATCCGCCGTCAGGGCGTCAACCCGAACCAGATCAAGCGCGGCGTTCCCTTGACCATCGAGCCGTACCTGAACATGGCCATCGACGATGAAATCACCCTGCGCTGGGGCGATGTGCGCATGGACCTGCCACGGCTCAAGGCCGGCGATGTGGGCCAGCCGATTCAGGTCTGGGTGCCGCCGGCGATCATTCTTGAAGCCGGCGAAGACCTGCGGCTGGAAGTGACCTACTGCATCCTCGACCGCGTGGGTAATAACTCTCGCTGGGCGCCGGCGCGTACGTTGAAGATTGGGTGTGCCAATCCGTATTTGAAGGTCCGGCCGAAGGAAGTGCTTATGGCCGCAGAATCCAACAATCGCTGAAACCCACGCCCCCTGTAGGAGCGAGCCTGCTCGCGATGGAGGTTAACGATGACGCTGACTACCTGAATGAACGCGCTGCCTGCACGTTTTTCGCGAGCAAGCTTCGCTCCTACAAAAGCCGATCGCTGGGTGTTTCTGTTGCTACAAGAACAAAGTGTTGCACTGCGTACAGTTGCTCACGACACACTTCTATCCATATTCCTAAAAGTTAGTTTATTTAATTTTTATACACGCTTAGGGTATATAAACCGGACCACCGGACATTCTTGTTTTTACTTCGCCGCCACCATCGCGGCGTTCCATGAGATGTGAGGTAGGTATGGTCCGGAACACAATCACCCCAGTGCAGATCGCCAGGGCATTGCGTGCAGCAGCCAAGGAGCGGCACTGATGTCCAGTCTGGCAGATGCAATCGTCCAGAGTGATCTGGACATCGCCCCGTTGTTGTTGCCCGCGCAGGTTTTGCGCAACGACGCACAAGCAATCAAGGCCGCCCATGAGCTGGCGCAGGTCGCCCGCCAACAAGCGGCTAAACGCGACCGTCAGCGCAAGCTGCCGTGGTCGGAAATCGAACAGTTCACCCGCAGCGGCCTGGGCAGCATTGCCATCCCTCGCGAATACGGCGGCCCGCAGGTTTCGTTCGTCACCCTGGCCGATGTTTTTGCGATCATTTCCGCAGCCGATCCGGCACTGGGGCAGATCCCGCAGAACCAGTTCGGCATTCTCAACCTGGTGCTCGGCAGCGCGACCGAAGCGCAGAAAAAACAGCTGTTCAAAAGCGTGCTCGAAGGTTGGCGCATCGGCAATGCCGGGCCGGAGCGCGGCACTAAAAACACCCTGGAACTCAAGGCACGGATCACCGCCGACGGCGACGGATTTGTCATCAGCGGGCAGAAGTTTTACTCCACCGGCGCCCTGTTCGCCCACTGGGTGGCGGTCAAGGCGCTGAATGACGACGGCAAGCAAGTACTGGCCTTCGTCCGTCGCGGCACACCGGGCTTGCGGATCGTTGATGACTGGTCCGGTTTCGGCCAGCGCACTACCGCCAGCGGCACCATTTTGCTCAACAACGTGCGGGTCGACGCCGAGCTGGTGGTGGATAACTGGAAGATCAACGACAAGCCGAACATCCAGGGCGCCGTCTCGCAGCTGATTCAAGCGGCCATCGACGCCGGCATCGCTCGCGGCGCCATCGACGACGCCATCGAATTCGTGAAAACCCGCGCTCGCCCATGGATCGACGCCAAGGTCGAACGCGCCAGCGATGATCTTTATGTGATCGCCGACATCGGCAAACTGAAAATCGAACTGCACGCCGCCGAAGCGCTGCTGCGCAAAGCCGGGCAGGTGCTCGATCAGGTCAACGCCGCGCCGCTCACCGCCGAGTCCGCCGCCCGAGCCTCGATTGCCGTGGCCGAAGCCAAGGTGCTGACCACCGAGATCTCGCTGCAGGCCAGCGAAAAGCTCTTCGAACTGGCCGGCAGCCGCGCCACCCTCGCCGAATTCAACCTCGACCGTCACTGGCGCAACGCCCGCGTGCACACGCTGCACGATCCGGTGCGCTGGAAGTATCACGCCGTCGGCGCCTATCACCTCAACGGCACGCTCCCCGCTCGCCACTCCTGGATTTAACGACCAGACACCTGGAGAAACACATGACAATTTCTCACCACGTCGCGGTCATAACCAGCGATGAGCAAGCCCTGATCGTCGCCAGTGACCTGGCCGAAGACTTCAAACGCGACAGCGCCCTGCGCGACCGTGAACGCCGTTTGCCGCACCCGGAACTGGAAGTGTTTTCCCGCTCGGGCCTGTGGGGCATCAGCGTGCCAAAAGAGTACGGCGGCGCCGGGGTTTCCAACGTCACGCTGGCCAAGGTGATCGCCTTGATCGCCCAGGCTGACGGCTCCCTCGGGCAAATTCCGCAGAACCATTTTTACGCCCTCGAAGTGCTGCGCGTGAACGGCAGCGCCGAGCAGAAAAAACGTCTCTATGCAGAAGTGCTGGCCGGCCAGCGTTTCGGCAATGCACTCGCCGAACTCGGCACCAAAACCGCCCACGACCGCGTCACCGGTCTGACCCGCGACGGGGACGGCTATCGCATCAACGGCCGTAAGTTCTACGCAACAGGCGCGATCTACGCGCAGCGCATCCCGACCTCGGTGGTGGATGAAAACGGCGTGCAGCAACTCGCATTCGTACCACGCGACAGCAAAGGCCTGACAGTCATCGACGACTGGAGTGGTTTCGGCCAGCGCACCACCGGCAGCGGTTCGGTGGTGTTCGAAGACGTCTTTGTGGCCGCCGAAGACGTGATCCCGTTTCAAAGCGCCTTCGAACGCCCGACCCCGGTCGGCCCGTTGGCGCAGATTCTTCATGCAGCCATCGACACCGGCATCGCCCGCGCCGCCTATGAGGACGCGCTGCATTTCGTGCGGACCAAAACCCGGCCATGGATCGACGCCACACACGAAAAAGCCATCGACGATCCGCTGACCATCAAGAGCTTCGGCCACCTGAGCATTCGTCTGCACGCCGCCGAAGCCCTGCTGGAACGGTCCGGCGAATTCCTCGACAAGGCTCAAGCCGACACCAACGCACAGACCGTTGCCGCCGCGTCGATTGCCGTCGCCGAAGCCCGCGCCATCAGCACCGAAATCTCCCTTGCCGCCGGCAGCACGCTGTTTGAACTGGCCGGCAGCCAGGCGACCCTGATCGAACACGGACTGGATCGCCATTGGCGCAACGCTCGGGTGCACACGCTGCACGACCCGGTGCGCTGGAAGTATCACGCCGTGGGCAACTACTACCTCAACGATGAAAACCCTCCGTTGCGAGGGACCATCTGATGGCCGGTGAGAAAAAGAAGATCCTGCTCAACGCGTTCAACATGAACTGCATCGGGCACATCAATCATGGCTTGTGGACGCACCCACGGGACACCTCCACCCAATACAAAACCATCGAGTATTGGACCGAACTGGCGCAGTTGCTGGAGCGCGGTTTGTTCGACGGCTTGTTCATCGCTGACATCGTCGGCGTGTACGACGTCTACCAGAACTCGGTGGACGTACCGCTGAAAGAATCGATCCAGCTGCCGGTCAACGACCCGCTGCTGCTGGTCTCGGCGATGGCGGCGGTGACGAAAAACCTCGGTTTCGGCCTGACCGCCAACCTGACGTACGAACCGCCGTACCTGTTCGCCCGACGCATGTCGACGCTCGATCACCTGAGCCGCGGCCGGGTCGGCTGGAACATCGTCACCGGTTACCTCGACAGCGCCGCCAAAGCCATGGGCCTGAGCGAACAAGTGGAGCACGACCGTCGTTACGACCAGGCCGACGAATACCTCGAAGTACTCTACAAACTCTGGGAAGGCAGTTGGGAAAACGGCGCGGTGCTCAACGATCCGCAGCAACGGATCTACGCGCAGCCCGACAAAGTGCACAAGGTCGAACACAAGGGCGAGTTCTATCAAGTCGAGGGTTATCACCTCTGCGAACCTTCGCCGCAACGCACGCCGGTGCTGTTCCAGGCCGGCAGTTCGGATCGCGGTTTGCTGTTCGCCGGGCGCCACGCCGAGTGTGTGTTCATCAGCGGCCAGAACAAACCGTCGACCAGGGTTCAGGTGGACAAGGTGCGCGCCAGCGCCGTTGAAGCCGGGCGCAATCCTGAGGACATCAAGGTGTTCATGGGGCTGAACGTGATCGTCGGCGCCACCGAAGAACTCGCTTGGGCCAAACACGCCGAATACCTGAGCTACGCCAGTGCCGAGGCCGGCGTGGCGCATTTCTCGGCATCGACCGGGATCGATTTTTCCGAGTACGCCATCGACGAACCGATCCAGTACGTGAAGAGCAACGCGATTCAATCGGCTACCAAAAACCTGCAAAACAACGACTGGACCCGGCGCAAATTGCTTGAGCAACACGCCCTCGGTGGCCGCTACATCACGGTGGTCGGTTCACCTGAGCAAGTGGCCGATGAGCTGGAATCGTGGATCGCCGAGACCGGGCTGGATGGCTTCAACCTGACACGAATTGTCACGCCGGAAAGTTATGTGGATTTCATCGAACTGGTGATTCCCGAGTTGCAGCGGCGTGGGTCGTACAAGACCGCTTATGACGACGGCAGCCTGCGGGAGAAGCTGTTTCACGCAGAGGCGCACTTGCCTGAGCAACACACCGGCTCCGCGTTTCGCCGCTAAAAGCTTCGCGAGCAAGCTTCGCTCCTACAGGGGATCGCAGTGCCTTTGTAGGAGCGAGGCTTGCCCGCGAAGAGGCCCGACCAAACACCCCAAATTTATGCACTGACTGGAAAAAACATCATGACCAAGAACTACTTCTCTCACCCAGTCAAAGCACTGGCCCTGGCCCTCGGCCTCTTCAGTTCCATCACCTTCGCCGCCGACGCGCCGCTGAAAGTCGGCACCACCGCCGCCTTCGCCATCCCGCTGGAAGCCGCCGTCGCAGAAGCCAATAAACAAGGCCTGAAAGTCGAACTCGTCGAGTTCACCGACTGGATCGCGCCCAACGTCAGCCTCGCCGCCGGCGACATCGACGTGAACTACTTCCAGCACGTGCCGTTCCTGGAGAACGCCAAGGCCGCCGCCGGTTTTGACCTGGTGCCGTTCGCACCGGGCATCATCAACAACGTCGGCCTCTACTCGAAGAAATACAAAAGCTTCGACGAACTGCCGGAAGGCGCCAGCGTCGCCATCGCCAACGACCCGATCAACAGCGGTCGCGGCCTGCAACTGCTGGCCAAGGCCGGCCTGATCACACTCAAACCGGGCGTCGGCTATAAGGCCACCGAAGAAGACATCATCGCCAACCCGAAGAAGATCAAAATCCTGCAAGTCGAAGCGGTGCAACTGGTGCGCGCCTATGACGACGCCGATCTGGTGCAGGGCTACCCGGCCTACATCCGCCTGGCGAAGACCTTCGATGCCGGTTCCGCGTTGCTGTTCGACGGCCTCGATCACAAGGAATACGTGATCCAGTTCGTGATCCAGCCGAAAAACAAAGCCGACCCGCGCCTGATCAAATTCGTCGACATCTACCAGCATTCGCCAGCCGTTCGCGCAGCGTTGGATAAGGCCCACGGCAAACTCTATCAAGCCGGTTGGGAAAGCTGAGAATGACGGCCGCGATCCAACGGCGACTGGATATTCCAGAGCCTCAGCAAGCTAAACAGACCGAACTGCACCCAGACCTGAATCGTGCTCACGTACGCTTCATCGGCCTGGGTAAAACCTACAACGGCCAGCAAGGTCCGGTGGCGGCGCTGCACGGCATCGACCTGGCCATCCAGCGCGGTGAAGTGTTCGGCATTATCGGCCGCAGCGGCGCCGGCAAGTCGTCGCTGATCCGCACCATCAACCGTCTCGAACAGCCGAGCACCGGGCGCGTGCTGATCGATCAGGTGGACATCGGCGAGTTCGATGAAGACCGCCTGGTGGCGCTGCGTCGGCGCATCGGCATGATCTTCCAGCACTTCAACCTGATGTCGGCCAAGACGGTTTGGCAGAACGTCGAATTGCCGCTGAAAGTCGCCGGCGTGCCCAAGGAAAAACGCGAGCAGAAAGTTCGTGAGCTGCTGGAACTGGTCGGCCTGCAAGAGAAGCACAAGGCCTACCCGGCGCAGCTTTCCGGCGGTCAGAAACAGCGCGTCGGCATCGCCCGCGCGCTGGTGCACGACCCGGAGATTTTGTTGTGCGACGAAGCCACTTCGGCGCTGGACCCGGAGACCACGCAATCGATCCTCGGCCTGCTGCGCGAGATCAATCAGCGCCTGGGCCTGACCATCGTGCTGATTACTCACGAGATGGCGGTGATCCGCGACATCTGCGACCGCGTCGTGGTGTTGGAGCATGGCCGCATCGTTGAGCAAGGCCCTGTGTGGGAAGTCTTCGGCAACCCGCAGCATGAGGTCAGCAAAACCTTACTGGCGCCGTTGCAACACGCGTTGCCGCAGGAGCTGCAAAGTCGTCTCCAAGCGCAACCACAGTCGTCCGACGCCGCCGTGGTCCTGCGTTTGCAATTCACCGGCAGCGCCACCGACGAACCGGATCTGGCCGCGCTGTTCGCCGCCCTCGGCGGTCGCGTGCGCTTGTTGCAAGGTGGCGTGGAACGGATTCAGGGCCATGCGCTGGGGCAATTGCTGCTAGCGGTGACCGGCTCGCCGCTGGGCGCGGTAGAACTGCATCAACGCGCCGGCAACTGGGCACAACAGGTGGAGGTGCTGGGTTATGTGGTTTGATCGGTTGCTGCAAGGTTTCATCGACACGTTTTTGATGGTTGGCGTGTCGTCACTGATCGCGCTGCTGGCGGGGATTCCGCTGGCGGTGATCCTGGTTACCAGCGCCAAGGGCGGGATCTACGAAGCACCGGCGCTGAACCGCGCCTTGGGTGGGTTCGTGAACCTGTTTCGCTCGATTCCTTTTTTGATTTTGATGGTGGCGTTGATTCCGTTTACCCGGCTCATCGTCGGCACCACGTATGGTGTCTGGGCCGCTGTAGTGCCGCTGACGATTGCGGCCACGCCGTTCTTTGCGCGTATCGCCGAAGTCAGTTTGCGTGAGGTGGATTACGGTTTGATCGAAGCAGCGCAGGCGATGGGGTGCCGGCGTTGGCACATCGTTTGGCATGTGTTGTTGCCAGAGGCGTTGCCGGGGATTGTCGGTGGTTTCACGATCACCTTGGTGACCATGATCAACTCGTCGGCCATGGCCGGGGCGATTGGTGCGGGTGGGTTGGGGGACATTGCGTATCGGTATGGGTATCAGCGGTTTGATAGCCAGATCATGTTGACGGTGATTGTGTTGCTGGTGGTGTTGGTGGCGGTGATTCAGTTGGGTGGGGATCGGTTGGCTCGGGGGTTGAACAAGCGCTGAAGCAAATGAAGGACCTCAACGAGGGGAGCAGTTCGCAAACACCTGCCCCTCCCGTTCAAGCAATAAATAACTAGCTGTCACTTCGCATATAGCTGACCCAATCGGTGGCCAAGAGATCGGAAAAATGAAGTTTTTTTGGTCTTATTCTGAACGAGTGGACGTGTGACTCGGCTGGTGCCAATGGACGGTTGCACGGGCTCAGCCAATGGTTTGGCAAGTCCCAACATAGATTCTTCATTGTAGATCTGCTGGGCAGTCATCCCTTTAGCCTCCATCTTGAAAATGATGCTCCGGCCATCACTTTCTCCAAATTTCGCTTTGGCGGCTTCCCAGACACCTTGTTCTTTGAGGTAGGTGATCAAGCCATTGAAATCTCGCTTGTACGTGTTCACCAGGCGCGCATACGTTTCGGGCGAGTCAATAGAATTGATTCGAAGTGTTGAATCAAACGACGAGCTCTCGGGAATCGGGGCATAGCTCACTGACTGGTGCTGCGGAGCAATCTCGCGAATCATCGCCTCAACGTCAATTGAGGATTCGGGTTTGTAGTGGCCGGAATGATTGTCGAAGATGAATTTTGATGAATCGTGTTCGTCGATTTTCAACCGTCCGGCAAAAACTGGAAGGCCCATCTCGGGCTGGATGCCCATGTGCTGAAAATACATATTGGCAAACAGACGCAGCTTGCCGCCCTGATCACGAAATGCAGCAATGGCATGTCCGAAAGATGATGGGTACCACTCGGAATTTTCACCCTCGAACACCTTCATACCTCGACCATGAACCGGGCCGGTACTCATGAACGTGTTTTTCTCATCATTCCAAATCAGCTCCTCGAACCATCCCGTGCCAATGGTTTTACTCATTGGGTTGACGATATCGTCGATAAAAACATCGACTGGAATCGATACCGTGCCTTGCCAGTCGTAGAAATTAATCGGGTTGTTCCTCACCATCGCATAGCGATTCAGCCCATCCTTGTCTCCTGCCGGGTCTGGGCACATCCAACGCTGCAACCACGGCGCGTAATACCGATACCCGTAATAATAGAGCCCTGTCGCATCGCGCTCTTTGCCCGAGTAGCGAATCGTTTTGTACTTCGCCACCAACGCATTTTTACCAGCCCAGCATGCGGTGCCGCCGAAGGCGTAATAGTGTTCCTGAGTCAGCACGCCTGCTTCATGATCCAGCTCCAATGTGCTGGAACCAAGGTGGTCGCAGAGGCTGTAACGCAGTTGATCGGCATGGGTTCCTTCGGGCCAGTGCAAGAACCGAACACTGCAACGTCCCGCTTCGATACTGATGACATGGCGCTCTTCGCCATCGGCCTGGCGGTGGATTTCCAGGTTGGGCAGGTAACGGACTTCAGAACGCCCTGTGCGGCCACTGGTCCGGTTGAAATGCACTTTGCGCAGCCGATGGCCGGGGCGGTCGTAGGCGTAGCCTTCGTAATCGTCGGGTTCATCGCCGCGCTTGACCAAGGTCACCCGGCTTAACTGGTTGCGGATGTCCCACGTCATGGTTTGGCCGCGCTGCAACTCCAGCTGATTGCCGCAGGCATCGAAGCCTGACTCGATTTCCGACTCACCGGGCAATGAACCATCGTCCCGCTGTGCCAGACTTCGGTTGCTTCGGGCGGAGGTGAACATCGAGAAACCGGGCGCACCGCTATGGTGGCGGGTGATCAGATTACCCGCCGCGTCGTACTCGAAGCGTTGGGTGTAATTACGTCGCTGATTGGGGTCCAGTGGTGTGGGCAGCAAGTCCGGCAATGTGGGTCCGTGGCTTGAGTTGGCGACTTCCCAGCCGCTGGCTTCGACAAGTTGGGACAGGCTGTCGTAGCGGTAACGATTGATCGGTTCGATGCGTTGGTTGTTGAACCAGGTAACGGCTTGGGCCTTGTCTTCCAGCTCGGTGATGCTGCCCACCGGATCGTAGGTGTAATTCAGGTCCTGCAACATCTTCTGACTTCCGACGGCGGCCACCAACCGAATCAACCGACCGTCATCGGCACCGTACTCGGCTTGCGTTTTCACACCATTGCCAGCGATTTCGCTTTCGACCTGGTCGTGGGCGTTGTAGCGGATGTCGCTGACCAGCTGTTGTGGTTGTCTGCCCTCTCCAGCCAGTAGCAGCCAGGTCTCACTCAGCTTGCCTGCCACGTCGTAGGCAAAGGTCCGGTTATTGCCCATGGCATCGGTCTGGCGCTGAATCTCACCCGAGGGAGAGAAGACGTGCCGCGTGACGAACGACTGATCTTCCAGCAACGCGTCCCGGGCCTCTAACTCGCTGGGCCAATCGGGTGGTTCAAGGTCGATCAGTAAGCATTGGTTTTCACTCAATTGCGAACCGGCCAAACCGTAGTCGGTGACGAAGCGGGTACCGGCTGGATTGTCATGACGGATCACCGCTGCACATTGGTTATGCACTGCGAATGCCGGAGCAGAGCCGCCGTAAGTCAATCGCTCGACCACGCGCGGTAGTGCTTCGGCGGGCTGTTCAGTGACGGCTATCGGACGTTGCTGATCGTCAAAGTCGATGTGACGCTGACTGCCTCTGGCGTCCCAGAATGAACGCAGCGAACCGGCCTGATTCAACAGGCTCAGTTGCCAACCGGCATCGACGCTGTCCGTCAGCAACGACTGGCCACTCAACCCATGGACCGTCACCAGATTCGGCTTCTGCGCAGACGCCCATAAACGGGGATCCCACGACTCGACCAAACGCCCCGCAGCATCGAAAACCTGCCGAGTGATGCGTGACGCAATCACCGTCTCGTCCGGATGTCGGCAGTAGCCCACGTGGCGAATCGCCAAGGCTCGCGGGTCCATGACCGACAGCGTCGGTGTGTGTGGGTGAGCGTTCACGGTATCGACGGTCCTTCGCTCGAGTGGAGATAAGACTGAGCCTTTTTAGACCGGGCCGATACTGTAAGAAGTAACAGGTAGCCGCACCGAGACTGTTGGGGGGGCGGAGGTTGAACAAGCGCTGAATCAAGGTTAGCGGTAGGAAACTCATTACAAATCGGGAAGTTTTCCCACAGAGAAATCAGCACTCCTACAAGGCCAATCCCTTTCATTTGCAGGACGTTTCCTAGATGATTCCGCACGCTTGCGCCTGGCAAATCCGCTGGCTAGTCTCGGTCCGTCACTGCTCATCAGTGATCGGGATTAGTAGCCCGGATCGATAGGTGCATAGCGTGTTCATGATCATGTCTGGCAATTTGCCGGATGCTGAATATGGTGGCTGCGCGTGGGGCACCTTTGGGTGCGCCGGTTTGCCTATTGACCGGTCTACTAACCTGCGCGCAGCCGCCACCCATCGTTTTAGTAGGCGAAAAGTGGCGGCTCCCATGCATCAATAGGAGCAACACAAGTGAAAAAACCAGTCCCCGATCCACCTCCCGAAACCTCAAGCAAAGACAACGACGATCCGCTTAAAGGTCGTTCAGCGCTTTACCACGCGATCGATTTTTACCTCACCCGCGAACATACCGGCGCGCCGGACGAACTGCGCTTCTACAACGTCAGCCAGGACGTGAACTTCGAAGACACGCAACTCTATGTCGCCGACCTTCTGCGCTGCGCCTCGGTCACCGCTTATCGGTGTGGCGATCAACTGAAAGGTGCCGACAGGGCCATGGTGTTCTCTATTTGGCATTTGCTGGAAATTGCCAAGGCGATGGTTGACCGGTCCATTGAATGTCTGGGGATGAAGCACACCGGAAACAGGCCTGAATAATCGGCCGGCAGTTAAATCGCCTTCGCGGGCAAGCCTCGCTCCTACAGAGGACCACATTTCCCTGTAGGAGCGAGCGGTGCGGCGATCCGACTTGCCCGCGAATGGCTGCGAAGCAACCCCGAACCTGATGGCGTATATTCGGCAAATCCCAATTGCCTGCGCAGCCCGCCATGAAACAAACCCCAGACGACCTTGAGAAAATCACCTCCACCACCCTCGGTCATTACAACTCGGTGGCCGAAGGTTTTCGCGAAGGGACGCGCGATCACGATGTCAGCCAGAACATTGATGCGCTGCTGCGGCATATTCAGGGTGAGCCGCCGTTCGACATCCTCGACTTTGGCTGCGGGCCGGGGCGGGATTTGCAGACGTTCACGCGCATGGGCCACACCGCGGTCGGCCTCGACGGTTCGGAGAAGTTTGCGCAAATGGCGCGCGAAGACAGTGGTTGCGAGGTGTGGCAGCAGGATTTTCTGAAGCTGGATTTGCCGGCTGAACGCTTTGACGGGATTTTTGCCAACGCGGTGCTTTTTCATATTCCGCGTCAGGAATTGCCACGGGTGTTGAAGGAATTGCGTGGGGCGTTGAGGCCGGGTGGGGTGTTGTTCAGTTCCAATCCGCGTGGTGAGAATCAGGAGGGGTGGAATGGGCCGCGGTATGGGGCTTATCACGATCTTCAGGCGTGGCAGGGTTTGCTGACCGCGGCGGGGTTTGTGGAGTTGGAGCATTACTACCGGCCGGCGGGGCTGCCGCGGGAGCAGCAGCCTTGGTTGGCGAGTGTCTGGCGTAGGGTATAAGGCTCCCAGAGCTGCGGTGGCTGAGCTAAAGCCATCGCGAGCAGGCTCGCTCCCACAGGGAACCGGGTCTGCCAGAGCGACTCGTTCCACTGTGGGAGCGAGCCTGCTCGCGAATAGAGCGCGAAGCGCTCTGCTTTACCGGGCCTCTTTTTTCGGCTCGCGAATCTTGTACCAGGCCACATACAGCGCCGGCAAAAACAGCAGCGTCAGCAACGTCGCGATGATGATGCCGCCGATCATCGCGTAGGCCATCGGCCCCCAGAACACTTCCCGGGCAATCGGGATCATCCCCAGGCTCGCCGCCGCAGCCGTCAGCAGAATCGGCCGGCGACGGTGTTCCGTGGCTTGCGCCACCGCATCCCACGGTGACAGCCCCTCTTTCTCCAGGGCGTCGATCTGCGTCACCAGAATCACCGAGTTGCGGATGATGATGCCGATCAGCGCCAGAATCCCCAGGATCGCCACGAAGCCCATCGGCGTGCCGGTGGGAATCAACGCCAGCACCACGCCGATCAGGCCGAGCGGCGCGACGCTCGCCACCAGGAACAGCTTCTGCACGCTGTGCAGCTGGATCATCAGGAAGGTCGCCATCAGGAACAGCATCAACGGCACCACCTTGGCAATCGGCCCTTGGGCCTTGCCGCTTTCCTCAACCGTACCGCCCGTGGCGACCTTGTAGCCCACCGGCAAAGCGGCGGCGAATTTGTCGATCTCCGGCTTCAGTTGCTTGACCAGATCGGTCGGCTGAATCTCGTCGCGCACCGCAGCCTTGATGGTGATGGTCGGCTTGCGGTCGCGACGCCACACCAGCGGCTGCTCCAGTTCATAACGCACGGTGGCGAAAGCCAGCAGCGGGATCGAAGTGCCGCTGGGCGTGACGATCTGCAGGTTCTGCAGGGTTTCCGGCGTACCGCGCTCCGCATCCACCGCGCGGCCCACGACATTGATCAGGTAGATATCGTCATCGACCTGCGTCACCGGCGCACCAACGACAATGCTGTTCATCAGGTTGGCCACGTCTTCCGACGACAACCCCAGTTGCCGCACCTTGTCCTGGGCGATGTCGATGCGCAGGACTTTGCCCGGCTCGTTCCAGTCGTAAATGATCTCACCGATGTGCGAGTTCTTGTCCAGCTCGGTGGCCAGGGCGATGGCGTGTTTGCGCACCTGGTCGATGTCCTTGCCGCTGACCCGGTACTGGATCGGCCGCCCGACAGGCGGGCCCATTTCCAGCGCCTGGACATAACTGCCGATGCCGACAAAATCCTTGCGCAAGCGTTCGCGCAAACGCTGACTCAGGGCTTCTCGCGATTCCAGGCCTTTGCTGACGATGACCAATTGCGCGTAGTACGGGTTTTGCAATTGCTGGTCGAGCGGCAGGTAGAAACGGATCGCGCCTTCGCCGATGTAAGTGCTCCAGCGCACGATGTCCGGGTCGTCCTTGAGCGTTGCTTCGAGCTTGTCGACGGCTTTGCGGGTTTCGGCAATCGAAGCGTTTTGCGGCAGGTTCAGGTCGACGAGAATCTCCGGCCGGTCCGAGGACGGGAAGAACTGGTTCTGCACGAACTGCATGGAAAACACTGACGCCACGAACAAGGCAATGGTGATGCCGATGGCCCACCAGCGATTGCGCATGGACCAGAGCATGCCGTAATTGAAGGCGCGACCGATGCGTCCAGGTTCTTCATCGTGAGGTTTCACGTTGGCGCTGAGGATGTGTACGCCGATCACCGGCGCGAACAACACCGCAACAACCCACGACACCAGCATCGCCACGGCAATCACCGCAAACAGCGTGAAGGTGTACTCGCCCGCCGAACTGGCGTTAAGGCCGATCGGTACAAAACCGGCCACCGTCACCAGCGTACCGGTGAGCATCGGGAACGCGGTCGAGGTGTAGGCGAACGTAGCCGCCTGCTCCTTGGTTTCACCCATCTCCAGCCGGGTGACCATCATCTCGACCGTGATCATCGCGTCGTCCACCAGCAGGCCGAGGGCGATGATCAGCGCGCCGAGGGAAATCCGCTGCATGGTGATGCCGCTGTATTCCATGAAGACGAAGACCATCGCCAGTACCAGCGGAATAGAACACGCCACCACTAGCCCGGCACGCACGCCGAGACTGACGAAGCTGACCACCAGCACGATCACCACCGCTTCGAACAGCGCGCTGGTGAAGCCGCCAACGGCTTTTTCCACCACGGCGGCCTGGTCGGAAACGTTGTACACACCGACGCCCACCGGCAAATCGGCGGTCAGGTCGATCATGCGCTGGTGCAGCGCCTTGCCGAAATCCTGAATGTTGCCGCCTTTCTTCATGGCAATGGCCAGGCCGATGGCCGGATGGCCGTTGTAGCGAAACTCCGGGGTCGCCGGGTCGACATAACCCCGACTGATGTCGGCAATGTCGGCCAGGCGATAGAAGCGATCGTTGAGCCGCAGGTTGACGTTTGCCAGGTCTTTCTCGGACGCGAACTGCCCGGTGGTGCGAATGGAAATCCGCTCTGGACCGGCTTCAATGACCCCGGCCGGCGTCACCGCGTTTTGCGATTGCAGGCTATCCACGACCTGACGCTGATCGATCCCCAGCGCCGCCAGTTTGCGGGTGGAGAAGTTCAGGTAGAGCACTTCATCCTGCTCGCCGACCATCTCGACCTTGCCCAGCCCCGGCACTTCACGGATCTCGGCGCGCACCTGCTCGACGTAATCGCGCAACTGGCGCATCGACAAGCCGTCAGCGGTAAAGGCGTACACCGAACCGAACACATCACCGAATTCGTCGTTGAACCCAGGCCCTTGCAGGCCCTTGGGGAACTGGCCGCGAATGTCGTTGATCTTCTTGCGCACCTGGTACCAGATTTCCGGGATGTCCTTGGCGCTGGTGGTGTCGCGCAGGTTCACGAAGACCGTGGACTCACCGGGCCGTGTATAGCTTTTCACATAGTCGAGGGAGTCGAGTTCTTCGAGCTTTTTCTCGATGCGGTCGGTGACCTGCTTGAGGGTTTCTTCCTGGGTCGCACCCGGCCAGCTGGACTGGATGACCATGGTCTTGATGGTGAACGAGGGGTCTTCCTCGCGGCCGAGGTTCATGTACGAGAACACGCCCATCAGCAGCGCGATGAACATCAAATACCAGACAAACGACTGATGCTTGAGGGCCCATTCGGATAAGTTGAAACTCCCTTTCATTGTGGGCTGTCCTCATCGATTTTCACTTTCTGCCCAGGCTTCAGGCTGTTCACACCGGCACTTACGACACGCTCACCGGACTTCACGCCGCTGGCCAGGACCATGGTGGAATCGGTGCGGCTGATCAGGCTGATGTCACGCGGGGAAACGGTTTGGGTCTGTGGGTCGATGACCCAGATCCGCGATTTGCCATCGACCTCTTGCAGCGCGGTCAGAGGCAGTTCGATGCGCGGTTTGATCGCAGAGCTGAGGGTGACGCTGATTGCCGTGCCCAGGCGAAACCCCGGTGGTGTGTCAGTCAGGGTCAGGCGGGCGCGACGGGTGCGGGTGGCGCTCTGGGCCTGGGGTTCGATTTCGCGGACGATGGCGGTGGTGGTGATGTTCGGTTCCAGTTGCACGGCGACCTGAAACACCACGTCTGCTGGCAACTGATCGACCAGCGTGTCGGGCAGGTCGATCACCGCTTCCTTGATGTCCGGCTGCGCCAGGGTCACCACTTGCTGGCCGGCGGTCACCACTTGCCCGGCTTCGGCGTTCCACGCGGTGACGATGGCTTTGTGGTCGGTGCGCAACTCGACATAATCGAGTTGGTCCTTGGCCTGATCGACCGCCGCCTTCGCTTGATCGAGGGAAGCCTGAGTGGTTTTCAGATCGGTCTGGGCGATGTCCAGTTGCGCCTGCGCACCGACCCCGCGATCGAACAGCTCCTGCTGACGCCGGGCGTTGGCCTGGGCGTTGATCAGTTGTGCCTGAACCTTCGCCAGATCGCCCTGAGCCGAGCGCAGCTGGTTTTGCTGATCGGTGGGATCGAGGGTCGCGAGCAAGGCGCCCTTCTCGACCTCGGCGCCGACATCGACGTTGCGACTGGCAATGCGCCCCGGTACGCGGAAGCCGACATTGGTTTCGTATCGGGCCTGGATGCTGCCGGCGAAGCGGCCGAGACTCTCCTCGCCCAGCGCCTGGACCTTGATCGACAGCACCGGACGCACCGGCTCTGGCGGCGGTTCTTCTTTCGAGCAGGCCACCAGCAACATTCCGGCGAACACCAGCAACACGCGCTTCATGGCTGGGCTCCCGCTGCTAAATCCTTGTAGGTGTTTTCGGCGATTTCCACTTTGACGCCGGGGTGCAGCAACTGACCGCCGGCAATGACGACTTTTTCGCCGCCCTTCAGGCCATCGCTGATAATGACTTTGCCGGTCAGGTAACGACCCACCGTCACCGTATGCAATTGCGCCTTGCCCTCGTCATCCACCAGCCACACGGCCGGTTCGCTGAGGTTTTTGGTCAGCGCCGACCATGGCAGCTCGATTGCGGATTTGCTCGGCGTCTTCGCCGTGCCGCTGATCACCGAGCCAAGCTGCATGCCTTCCGGCAGACCGTTAAGGGTGACCTTGACCTGCACCGTACCGGTCTGCGCGGAAACGGCCGGGGTGACTTCCCGAACCGTGCCCGTGGTCTTGATGGCCGGGTTATCGAGCAAGCTCACCACAATCGTTTTGCCCTCAGGATCCTCTGTCAGCAGCGACTCGTAGACGTTGAACACCGCGTCGCGCTCACCGTCGCGCGCCAGGCTGAAAATCGGCATCGTGGCCTGCACCACCTGGCCGACTTCGGCCTGCCGGGCAGTGATCACTCCCGGTGCATCGGCGATCAGCGCGGTGTAACTCAGTTGCTCGCGGGCGTTGGCCAGTTGCGCCTGGGCAGCCGTCAGCGCGCTCTGGCTGCTGCGCAATGCGGCCTGGGCAGAGTCGAACTCGCTTTGACTGGTGTAGCCCTTGGGCAGGAGTTTTTGCTGGCGGACGAAGGCGGCGGCGGACTGTTTGACCCGCGCCTGCTCGGCGACGACCTGCGCCTGGGCCGAGTCGACATTGGTTTGCAGGTCTTTCGGGTCGAGCCTGGCGAGCACTTGCTTGGCCGACACCCGGTCACCGACATCGACCGAGCGCTGGATGATCTTGCCGCCGACACGGAACGACAGCTCTGTCTGGACGCGCGCCTGAACATCACCGGTGAGGGTCACGGACGCGGCGTAATTCGCGGCGTTGACGACTTGCACGAACACCCGCGGACGATCCTTTTCGACCTGGGGTTTTTCCCCGCAGGCCCCCAGCAGGACAAGAAGACTCAGGCCAACCACTCTTTTCAATCCGGGACCAGCCATGCAGACTCCTTTGCGTCGTACGAACGTGCCAATGGCGATACGACTGTGAGCTTAGAACAGGGTTCAACAGGTGCACAGGTTTGCTGCACTCATAGCAGTAAGGAAGCTTCCAATGCTCAAAACCCTCGCGGTGGCCAATTACCGCTCGATCAATAAACTGGTGATTCCACTGGGTCGTCTGAACCTGATCACCGGGCCGAACGGCAGTGGCAAATCCAACCTCTACCGGGCGTTGCGCCTGCTGGCGGAAACCGCTCAGGGCGGCGTGGTCAATGCGTTGGCCCGCGAAGGCGGCCTGGATTCGACCTTCTGGGCGGGACCTGAAACCATCACCCGGCGCATGCGCAACGGCGAAGTGCCGATCGAGGCGACCGTTCGCCACGGCGTCAAACGCTTGCGCCTGGGGTTTGCCGGGGACGACTTCGGCTACTCGATCAGCCTGGGGCTGCCCGATTCCAATGGTCATTTCATGTTGCCCGGGCACAGCACCCCCATTGCGTCACGGTTCAGCCTCGATCCGCAAATCAAGCGTGAATGCCTGTGGGCCGGGGCGCATTATCGTCCGGCGAGCCTGCTGGTGGATCGCGACGGCCCGATGATCCGCACCCGAGCCAACCGCAGCTGGGACGTGCTGGCTCAGCACACGCCGACTTTCGACAGCCTGTTCGATCAGGTTGGCAGCTTGCGGACCTCGCCGGAGGTGCTGGAGATGCGTGAGTTCATCCGCCGCTGGCGCTTCTACGATCACTTTCGCAGCGACGCCGACGCGCCGGTGCGTCAGCCACAACTGGGCACCCGCACCCCGGTGCTGCACCACGACGGCAGAGACCTGGCGGCGGCGTTGCAGACCATTATCGAGATTGGCGACCCCGAAGCTTTGCGCAATGCCATCAGCGATGCGTTTCCCGGTGCGCGTCTGCATATCGAGCCGCTGGCCGGCGGCCGGTTCGCCATCGAGTTTTATCAGGAAGGGTTATTGCGGCCGTTGTCGGCGGCGGAGTTGTCCGATGGGACGTTGCGCTATTTGCTGTTGGTGGCGGCGCTGCTGACACCGCGCCCACCGACGCTGATGGTGCTGAACGAACCGGAAACCAGCCTGCACCCGGACCTGTTGCCAGCGTTGGCGCGCTTGATTATCCGCGCGTCGGAGCAGTGTCAGGTGTGGGTGGTATCCCATGCCCGGCGGTTGATTTCGGCGCTACAGGAAGATCCCGAGTGCAACTGCATCGTGCTGGAGAAAAATCTGGGCCAGACCGGGATTGTCGGGCAGCGGATGCTGGATGAGCCGGCGTGGCATTGGCCGGATTGAGCGGCGCCTGAAAAGGCTTCGCGAGCAGGCTCGCTCCCACAGTTGACCGAGGTGTCCCGACGGACGCGGTCCAATGTGGGAGCGAGCCTGCTCGCGATGGCGGCGGTGAGACCGCCGCAAAAGTTAAAGAATCACCCCTGCCACTTCCCACCCTCGACAATCACGCTCTCAGGCTTGGTGTCATCGCTCAATTCCTTGCGCACATACTGGTCGTACAGTTTAAGCAGATACTTCTCTTCACCCAGCTTCGCCAACTCGGCGTTCACCCAGTCACGCAGCTCGATGTTGCCTTTCTTCACCGCCGGTGCAATCGGCGCTTCTGCACCGAGTTTCTGATCCAGCACGCGGTAGCCAGGGTTCTGCTTGGCCCAGCTGAACAGCACCAGATTGTCCTGCGCATAGGCATCGCCACGACCGTTGGCCAGGGCTTGCAGGGACTCGGAGTTTTTCTCGAACTTCAGCAGTTTCCAGTCCGGGTGATTCTTGGTCAGCCAGATATCCGCCGTGGTGCCGGTGGTGACGATGGTGGTGCGGGTCGCCAGGTCATCGAGGTTTTTCACTTCGCTGGCCTGTGGCACTAATGCCTGTACTGCGACTTTCAGGTTCGGGTTGGTGAATTCCACCGCTTCCTTGCGCTCCGGGGTCACGGTCATGTTGGCCAGGATCAGGTCGACCTTGTCACTTTGCAGGAATGGAATCCGGCTCGCCGGTTCCACCGCGACGAATTCGACCTTGTTTTCATCGCCGAGCAGATCCTTGGCAAATTGACGGCCGATGTCAGTATCGAAACCAACGTAACGCCCCGCTTCATTGACGAAACCAAACGGCGGCTTGTCGGTAAAAACGCCGACGATCAACTTGTCCCGCGTCTTGATTTTGTCCAGGTAGCTGGCCGGCGCGGTGCTTTCGCTGGCGACTTTCGGCTTTGCGGGTTCTTCGGTTTTGTTGCAGCCGGCCAGCAACGCGAGGCCGAGCAACGGGAGTAACAGTAGAGAAGACTTGGCAGTTTTCATGGCAGTTCCAGTTCCTTTGTTTGAGTCGTTTTGGGTAGTGCGGCGACGTAGGAGAACTTCTCCAGGAACTGCTGCGCTCGTGCGGTTTGCGGGTTCGTAAAGAAAATCTCGGGAGGGTTTTGCTCAAGGATTCGCCCGGCATCCATGAACACGATGCGGTCAGCCACGGCGCGGGCGAACGCCATTTCGTGGGTGACGATCAACAGCGTCATGCCTTCGCGGGCCAGGCCCTGAATGACTTCCAGCACTTCCTTGACCATTTCCGGGTCGAGGGCGGCGGTGACTTCATCGAACAACATGACTTTGGGGTTCATGCACAACGAACGGACGATGGCGATGCGTTGCTGCTGGCCGCCGGAGAGCTGGCGAGGAAAGGCGTCGCGCTTGTCCGATAGGCCCACGCGCGCCAGCAAGGCTTCGGCCTGATCCCTGGCTTCGCGACGCTCGCGGTTTTGCACCTTGACCGGACCCAGCAGCAGGTTGTCGAGCACGCTCATGTGCGGGAACAGGTGATAGCTCTGGAACACCATGCCGATCTGCTGGCGCACTTCGCGCCAGTCGGTGCCTTTGTCCAGCAACTCTCGGCCGGCAAATGTCAGGCTGCCGCTGTGCGCGACTTCCAACCCGTTGAGGCAACGCAACAGGGTACTTTTACCGCAGCCGCTGGGGCCGAGGATGACGATCACTTCGCCGGACTTCACCTTCAGGTCGATGCCGTCGAGCACCTGCTGCTCGCCGAAAAACTTGTTGAAACCCTTGAACTCGATCAATGCGCTCATGCTTGCGTCCAGCGCCGCTCCAGCACGCGCGAGGCGGCCGAGAGCGGGTAGCAGATGAAAAAGAAAAACAGGAACAGCGCGCCGTAGATCAGCACGGATTCGTAGGTGCGTTCGATGATCTGCTGGCCGACCTTGATCACGTCTACCACGCCGATCAGCACCGCCAGGGAGCTGGTCTTGATGATCCGCGTGTAGACGTTGATGGTCGGCGGGGTCATGCGTTTCAGCGCCTGGGGCAGCAGCACGTAGCCGTAGAGTTGCGGGCCGTTCAAGCCGATCGACAGGCCTGCTTCACGCTGGCCGCGTGGCAACGAATGCAAGGCGCCGCGCACCACTTCACCGACCTCGCTGGCGCCCCACAGCGACAGCACCAGCACCGCGCACCAGAAGCTCGGAATGCTAAGGCCGAAGAAAATTGGCAGACCGAAGAACAGCAGATACAACCAGACCAGCACCGGGATCGCTCGGAACAGCTCCAGATACACGCGCAAAATCGCGTTCAGCCATTTCGAATTCAGCGTACGCAAAACGCCGTAAAGCACACCGCCAACGGTGCTGATGGCGATGCTCAGGAAAGAGATCGACAGGGTTTGCGCAGCGCCCTTGCCCAATTGCGGCAACGACACCCACAGCAACTCAAGACCCGAACTGGCCATGCTGAAGCCTCCTTTCCAGACGGCTGAGCAGCAGCGACAGCGGCAAAAACAGCAGTACGCAAATCAGCGTCAGCACGGCGAGCATTTCGTAGGTTTTGTAGTAGAGCGCGATGTAGCTTTTGGTGGTGTAGAGAATTTCCGGGACCGCCACGGCCGAGACCACGGTGGTCTCTTTCAGCAGGAAAATGAAATTGGCGAACAGCGACGGCAGGCTGAGGATGCCGGCCTGCGGCAGGATCACGTAGCGCAGCAATTGCCCGTGGGACAAGCCGATGGAGCGACCGGATTCGAGCTGCGCCTGGGGCACCGCGTCCACCCCGGCGCGCAGCACTTCCGTGAGGTAAGCGCCGCCCAGGAACGTCATGGTGATAATCGCCGCTGTGAAGCCTGACACCTTGATGCCCAGCGCCGGCAAGGCGAAATACACAAAGAACAGTTGAATGAGCAGCGGCGTGTTGCGCGCCAGTTCTACGTACAACCCGACCAGGCGTTGCAGGTAAGGCGTGCGGAACACCAGGATCGTCGCGTTGATCAAGGCCACCAGCAACGAGGTGCCGATGGCGATGAAGCCTACCTGCAGCGTAACGCCCACGGCCTTGAGAAACGCCGGCAGGGTGCTGAGGATAAAAGCGTAATCGAAGTTCATTAAACATCCTGGACGCCGCTCGGTAAGCGACGGTGGCGCAGTCCATGGGCGGTGGATAACCTCCCGGCAGGCACCGACTTTAAAGGTATAAGAATCGGAATTTAAATACCGTTAAAGCATATTGATATCACGCAAAAAACTATCCGGTGAATTTGCCGAGAAGGAGGAAGACGACTATTTTCCTTTTCGCTGTAGGAAGGATCTTTTTTTCGAAATAGCCCTCCAAGGACGCACAGCTTTTGGCCAGACTCCCGGCCGAACCATCACAAGGAAGAGAACATGGCTGACGTAAAAGTACCGCAACGGCTTGATCCGCAAGACATCGTGAAGCTGCTGGTGGCGTTGCGCAGGGCATTGAAGGCCAGGGCGGCCTAAGCCTCCGGAGCACGCCTACCCCCTGTAGGAGCGAGCCTGCTCGCGAAGGCGTCCTTCCAGAAAATCCGTGTCGTCTGGTTCGCGAGCAAGCTTCGCTCCTACAAGAGTGCGGTGTGTCCGTGATCTGTAGGAGCGAGGCTTGCCCGCGAAGGCGTCCGGCCTGATACACCGCGTTGTCTGATTCGCCAGCAAGCCGGCTCCTACAAGAGGCTCGCTCCTACATTTGGAATGTGCAGGCGCAATAAAAAACGCCGACGCTATTGCTAGCCGTCGGCGTTCGAAACCTTGAAGGGGTTTAATGCTGCGTCCAATCAGAACGCCGGCAGTACCGCGCCGCTATATTTCTTGGCGATGAAGGCTTTCACTTCCGGACTGGTCAACGCCTTGGCCAGTTTCTGGATGGCTACGCTGTCCTTGTTGTCTGGACGAGCCACCAGGAAGTTCACGTAAGGCGAATCAGCACCTTCGATCACCAGCGCATCTTTAGCCGGGTTCAGACCTGCTTCCAGCGCGTAGTTGGTGTTGATCAGGTCCAGGTCAACCTGGTCCAGAACGCGCGGCAACATGGCCGATTCCAGTTCCTTGAACTTGAAGTTGTGCGGGTTCTTGGCGATGTCTTTTGGAGTGGCCAAAGCGTTTTTCGGGTCTTTCAACTCGATCAGGCCAGCCTTCTGCAGCAGCAGCAGAGCACGACCGCTGTTGCTGCCTTCGTTCGGCAGAGCGATGGTCGCGCCGTTCGGCAGGTCAGCCAGTTTTTTGTACTTCTTCGAGTAGCCACCGAACGGTTCAACGTGAACGCCGATCACGGTCACCAGGTTGGTGCCTTTGCCTTCGTTGAAGTTTTTCAGGTACGGCAGGGTCTGGAAGTAGTTGGCGTCCAGACGCTTCTGGTCAACTTGTACGTTTGGCTGAACGTAGTCGGTGAACACTTTGATTTCCAGGTCCACGCCTTCTTTGGCGAGGGTTGGCTTGATCAGCTCCAGAATCTCGGCGTGTGGGACCGGGGTCGCCGCAATTACCAGTTTCTCGCCAGCCTGGGCCAGGCCCGCGGTCAGGGCAGCCGCCAATGCGGTGAACAACAGAACCTTTTTCATGCAGTGTCCTTATCGAAAATCACGGTCGTCATCGACGACGGCTTGTTTAGTACGAGTGCCAGTGAAGTGCTATCGCTGGCGTGAAGCGGACAATACCGGGATTTTTTATTCCCGAACAATATCTTTTATTCACTTTCATATTCCATTTTGTTCATACAGCTCTAACTCACGTGTTGGCTGCATTTCGCCGCACCCACCTGTAGGAGCGAGGCTTGCCCGCGAAGGCCTCCTTCCAGAAAATCCGTGTCGTCTGGTTCGCGAGCAAGCTTCGCTCCTACAAGAGCTCGGTGTGTTCGCGATCTGTAGGAGCGAGGCTTGCCCGCGAAGGCGTCCTTCCAGAAAATCCGTGTCGCCTGGTTCGCGAGCAAGCTTCGCTCCTACAAGAGTGCGGTGTTTTTGAGGAGTTGTTTGAGGGCGGCTTGTTCGGTGGCAGTGCCTTTGGTGAGGATGTGCCGGAGCTGCTGCTCGATCTGCGTCAGCGGCGCTGGTGCTTCGGGCAGGTTCAAATGTTCGGGCAGGATCTCGTCGCCAGTGCTGACCAGCAATGCAAAGTGGATGACGTTTTCCAGTTCCCGGGTGTTGCCCGGCCAGCTGTGCTGTTCCAGCAACTGCTGCGCAGCTTCGCTGATCAGCGGCACCGGCAGGTCCAGGCGCTGGCTGTAGATGCCCAGGAAGTACTCGGACAACGACAGGATATCGCCCACCCGCTCACGCAACGCCGGCAGTTCCAGCTGACCTTCGCTGAGGTAGTGATAAAGCCGCTCATGGAATTTCCCGGCAGCCACGGCTTGCGCCAGATCAATGCTGGTCGCGGCCACGAGACGCACGTCCACCGGGCTCGGTTGATGCGCGCCGACGCGGGTGACTTCGTGGTTTTCCAGTGCGGCGAGCAACTTGATCTGGATCGGCAGCGGCAAGTCGCCGATCTCGTCCAGGTACAGCGTGCCGCCATTGGCCGAACCGAACCAGCCAGCACGACTGCTCGCCGAACCGGTGTAACTGCCTGCGGCATAACCGAACAATTCGGCGTCGGCGTAGGTCGGGCTGATAGCGCCGCAATTGACCGACACGAACAACCCACCACGATCACTGGCGCGATGGATGTGCCGCGCCAGCAGTTCTTTACCACTACCGGTTTCGCCACGGATCAACACGGAGATCGAACGCGGGGCCAGTTGCTCCAGCTCGGCGCGCAATTGACGCGAGCGCGGATCGACGAACACCAGCGCCTTGGCGCGGATGCTCAGCGGACTTTTTTCTGCATCGGGAAAGGTCAGCAGCGGCTGACCGAAGGCTTCAAAACTCATGGCAGACTCCCGCCCAAAACCGCCGGGAGACGGGGGGCGATGTTAAAAAAAGAAAAGGTTCAAGCGCGGCGCAGGGCGTGATGTTCCATGCGGTTTTGCAGGCGATACAGATAAGCAAAACCCTGCTCCCAGCGCTGATGACCGGACTTCACGTTGATGTGTCCGGCACCCGACAGTATTCCTGCCTCGGCGCCCCAGTTACGTGCCAGTTCCAACGCACGCGGTGCGCTGACAGCGGCGTCGTTGTCGGAGCTGACCACCTGGCTCGGGAACGGTAAAAGGCTCGTCGGAATCGGTGCGAAGTTGCGCAAGGCTGGCGCGCAGGCCGGACGCTCGACGTCTGCCGGTGCAACCAGCAAAGCACCGCGCACCTGGCGCAAAAAATTCAGCGGGGCAGTGGCCGCCCAATGCGCGACCGTGATGCAACCCAGGCTATGGGCAATCAAAATCACCGGCGTGCTGTCAGCGGCAATCGCCTCGGCCAATGCCGCCACCCAGTCTTCACGACGGGGCGTCAGCCAATCGGCCTGCTCCACCCGCGCGCTGTTCGGCAAGCTGCTCTGCCAGTGGCTTTGCCAATGATCTTCTGGCGATCCTTGCCAGCCCGGCACAATCAGATAGCGAATTGATTCGTTGCGCATGGGGGAACTCTCCTGCTGCGTGTCTGTTCCTGATCGAGTATAGGGAGGAGAGTTATATTCGTTAAGGAATAAGAAGCTATTTATTAAGACCCATAAAGAATATAAGAAGCACACGACCTGTAGGAGCCGGCTTGCTGGCGATAGCGGTGCGTCAGACAACATTTTCGTTGGCTGGAAGGACGCGATCGCCAGCAAGCCGGCTCCTACAGGACCGTGGGTTTTCTTGAGGCATAAAAAAGGGGCCGCACCCTGCCAAGGAGACGGCCCCGGAAAATCGAAAATCGGTCAGCGTGCGGTAATCACCGACAACTTGGTAATCCCTGCCCGCTCAATCGACGCCATGGCTCGCGCCACTTCGCCGTAATTCACCCCGTCGTCCGCCTGCAATTGCACACGCACTTCGGGATCCTTGGCCTTCGCCGACTTGAGGTTGAACTCCAGCAAGTCCGGCTGAATCTCGTCCTTGTTGATAAACAACTTCCCGGCACCGTCGATGCTCACGACCAGCGGGTCCTTCTGCTCCACCGGCGCCACGGCCTCGGTCTTGGGCAGGTTGATCGGGATCGCGTTGGTCAGCAGCGGCGCGGTGACGATAAACACCACCAGCAGCACCAGCATCACATCCACCAGCGGTGTCACGTTGATCTCGCTCAGCACCTCATCGCTGTCTTGCGTGGAGAAAGCCATCTCAGGACGCCTCCTTCACTTTCTGTGCGCTGCCCGATGCAGCGGTTTTATGCGCCGTCGGATGAATCAGCACACGGAACGAACTCTTCTGCGCCAGGCTGTAGAAGTCATGGGCGAAGTCATCCAGGTCCGCCGCCGTCAGTTTCAGACGACGCAAAAAGTAGTTGTAAACCAGCACCGCCGGTACCGCGACGGCGATCCCCACACCGGTCGCCACCAGCGCCGCGCCAATCGGCCCGGCCACGGTTTCCAGGCTGGCGGAGCCCGCTGCGCTGATTCCTTTCAACGCCTCCATGATTCCCCACACAGTGCCGAACAAACCAATGAACGGCGACGTACTGCCAATACTTGCGACCACCGCCAAACCTGTTTCCAGCGAGCGGCGCTCACGCACGATCTGCTGACGCAAGGCGCGCTCAAGACGATCCTGATGGTTGATCGCCTGACTCAAATCCGCCGCTTGTGGCGCCTCCCCTACCTGTATGGCCGCGTAGCCAGCCTGGGCCACTCGGGCCGCCGCGCCGGGCTGGGTCTCGGCCAGCTCCGCCGCCGAATCAAGGCTCGACGCCGCCCAGAACTGCTTATGAAACTTTCGGTCCTGCACCTTGAGACGGCCGAACTGCACGCCTTTGAGCAACGCCAGGCCCCAAGTGGCAACGGAAAAAACCACCAGCAGCCAGATCACCGCGCTTTCGATAGATTCAAGTGGAGATGCCAGTAACGTCATGATGAGTTCCTCGTGTAAACGTTTCGCGCGAATTTGGTTGCGGTTTAATGAAGCTTGAAATCGATGGGCACGCTGACCCAGCCGTCCTGGGCGACCTCACCCTGCTTGGCCGGCACGAAACTCCAACGTTTCACGGCATTGATCGCCGCCTCATCGAGGGAATCGCGACCACTGCCTTTCTGGATCTGAATCTCGCCAGGCTTGCCGTTGGCCAACACATGCACCCGCAATAACACCGTGCCTTCCCAACCGCGACGCACGGCTTGCGACGGGTATTCCGGCGCCGGGTTTTTCAGGTACGCGGCATTGGCCGAGGCAGGCGTCACCGGCGCGGGCGCCGGTGGTGCAGGTGGCGCCGGGGCCGCGACAGGTGCTGCCGGTTGTGGCGGCGCAGGCGGTTGCGGGGCGACTTTTTGCACCGGTTTCGGCACAGGCTTGGCGACCGGTTTTGGCTTGGGAATCGGTTTCGGTGGCGGCGGCTTCACGGCCAGCTCGTCTTCCACCGGCGGCGGTGGTTCGACCACGGGTTGCACCGGCTGCGGCGGTGGCGGCTCGACCACGGGCGGCGCCGGACGCGAGAATTCAATCGTCATCGGCGGAATTTCCGGCGGCACGATCGGCAATGCCTTGGTCGGTTGCTGATTGACCCAATAGATGACTGCGCCATGCACCAGCAGCGCCAGCACACCGAGCAGAATCGTTTCCCGGCGACTCAGAATGCCCTTGGGCGCACGCTGCAAACGCAGCTGCCCCAAGGGCACTCGGTGCACCCGGCCGAGGTCGACCAACTCGCCACCTGGCGCCTGGCGCCACAGCACCTCGTGTGCGCTGGCGGCGGTCTGGACATTGCCCATTGCTTAACTCCCTGCGGTCTCTTTGCGGATAACCGAAACGTCGTGCCAGACATCCCCCGACGACGTATCGATGGGTGAATCATTGAGGCAGACGCTTATCTCAGAAAGTAATCTTTAAAGTTATGCATAGACCAAAATCGAATATAAAAGACCAGCCATCGGCTCCAGGCCTTGCCCGGCAAGGGCTGCGGGCAACAGGCTGAAATCACATGCTTTTAAGGCATCGAAAATATTCACCAAAGGCATGATTTCGGGACCATTTTCACGGCCACGAGGCCTTGGCACCGACAATCGGGCGGCAGGAACAACGCTCTATTGATATTCTTTTATCATCTAATAGTTATTTGATTGCTTCGTTGACGGAATAAGCGATTACCTTTAAAAAACCTCAACCACGCTCGTCGCACATGCCATCGAGGTCGTTTCAGGATGCCGGGAAAAACCTATGGACCTTCGTCAGCTGCGTTACTTCATTGCCCTCACCGAACACCGAAGTTTCGTACGGGCAGCCGACGCCATGGGCATCACTCAGCCGGCATTCAGTCGCAGTATTCAAGGGCTTGAACAGGAATTCGGCTGTGCATTGGTGGACCGTGGCAACAAGGACTTGCGCCCCACGCCGGAAGGTCAGGTGGTGCTGCAACATGCGCTGACGCTGGTACAGGGCGCGGCACTGCTCAACGCCGAAGTCACGCAAATGACCAAGCTCGACGCCGGTGAACTGCGGTTCGGCTGCGGCCCGGCGCCGGCGGTAAAACTGGTGCCGGATGCGGTGGCGCAATTCATCGGTGCCCACCCGAAAATACGCACCTGCTTTCAGGTGGATAACTGGGAAAAACTCAGTCGCGCCCTGAGCCGTGAAGAGATCGAATTTTTCATCGCCGACATCCGCCATTTCGAAGCAGATCCGAACTTTCAGACCCGAGCGTTGACACCCAAACGCGGCGTGTTTTTCTGCCGTCCGGGGCATCCGTTGCTGGCCAAGGAAAGCCTGTCGACCAACGACATGTTCGATTACCCGCTGGCGACCACGCTGATCCCGCCGGGCATTCGCAAACTGCTGGCGAACCTCAGCGGCCGGATCGATTTTTCACCGACCATCGAGACCGAGCATTTTGCGGCGCTGGCCAGGATCGTGCTGCAATCGAACGCCATCGGAGTAGGCACGGAGGAAGCGTTTGTCGAGGACATCGCCGACGGTTCGCTGGTGCTGCTGCACTGGCGAAACCTGCCGCCGCACATCGAGAGCATGAGCGTGCGGTGCGGGATTGTCAGCCGCACGGGGTTCCGGTTGTCACCGGCTGCGCGGGCGATGATCGAGACGTTGGTGGCGCTGGACAAGCAGGATGTCAGCGTCGCGGTTTGAACAGAACGACCGCTTTCGCCGGCAAGCCACCCCCCTGTAGGAGCTGGCTTGCCAGCGAAGAGGCCCTCAGACACGACCCCCCTCTACAGCCTGCGCCTCAATTTCCTCTTTACGAACAAACCGGTTCGCCCGCCCGAACGTCCCGAAATCGTTAAACCGCACGCCCATCTCGCGCATCACCTTGTGCGCCACCGGCACGGTCAACTGGCGGATGTAAAACGGTTCCTTCACCACGAAGTGATGGATCCCGTGGCTGCTGCCGAAGTTGAAGCAGAACGCCTGCAACGGCCACATCCACCACGGGTTCAGTACCTGGGTTTGCTGGATCACGTTCCCCGGCTCCACATCGCCGTAGTAATGCATGTTCGAGCTGACAAAGTGCAGGCAAAACGTGCGCAGCACATTCGGGCCGATGATCACCACTGCCGCGATATCGATCACCTGCATCACCGAGAGCGTGGTCGCCGACCATTCAATCGGTGCTCCCAGCAAATGGGCGACGCCGTTAGCAGCGTGGAAGCCGAGAAACACGTACCACGCGCCCCAATGCACCAGCGCGAGCGGCGCATAGACCTTCAACGCACGCTTGATGATGCTGAACTTGTGGGTCCAGGTCTTGGCCCGCAGCATGCGGATGAACGCCGACATCAAGTTGTCGCCGACCATCAATAGCCGCGCAAAACCCCACGGCTCGCCGTTGGTGATCGCGCGCTCTTCCATGTCGGCTTCAGTGCCGGACACCTTGTGGTGATTGAGGTGCAGATGCCGGCGAATCCATGGGTTGATCGTGCTCGGCCGCGCCAGCCACACCAGGCCCATCATCAGATTGTGCGGCACGCGTTGTTTACGGAAGTACATGCTATGAATCAGGTCGTGCTCCAGCTCGTGGGTCAGCGACGCAAAGAACGCGTTGAGCAGCAGACATGCCCACCAGGCCATGTACCCGCCGATGTACAGCGCTGCCGAACCGATCATTCCCGCCAAAGCAAAGGCCAGAATGCCCGCGCCCAAGGCGTCCTGATGGTTGAGAATCGGGTAGCGTTTACGCAGTTCGACGCCTTTGGCCAACACCACTTCGCGAATATGAGCAGATCGCTGAGCTGCATTCAGTCGCTGGGGACTTGCAGAAGTACCGTCCATGCTTCCATCCTCTGGTTATTGATGTTCGCATCCTGCCGTGTGAACCTTCACAAGGCGGTAGCCCTGGACGCCAACCTGTTGACTGGAAGCGCCAATCAGCATGACTGAACCGACCTCCCTCGCCAGCTGGACCCGCGCCCTGCGCAAGCAACTCGATGCGCTGGGCCTCGACAGCACCGCGCTGTGCCACCAGGCGGGGCTCGACCCGCAATTGATGGACGACCCGAACGCCCGTTACCCGTTGTCGGGCACTACGCGGCTGTGGGAAATCGCGGTGCAGGTCAGCGGCGATCCGGCGATCGGCTTGCGGGTATCGCGATTCGTCAGCCCGACCACCTTTCACGCACTCGGCTATGCGCTGGTGGCCAGCGGCAGTTTGCGCGAAGTGTTCGAGCGCATCGTGCGTTATCACCAGGTGGTCAGCGATGCCCTGGATCTTGAATTGAGCCGCACCGAGGATCGCTATCGCTTCCGCCTGAAAATCCCGCCAGGCAACCCGGCGCCAGCGTTCGAAGCCATCGACGCTTTCACCGCGATTTACGTGCGCACCTGCCGCAACCGACTGGGCCGCGACTACGCGCCGCTCGCGGTGTACCTGCGTCGCCCGGAACCGGCCGACGCGCATCAATGGCACAAAGTCTTCCGCTCACCGGTGCACTTTTCGGCCGACGAAGACCGGCTGGAGTTTGCGCTGGTGGACTTCGACAGTCACTTGGACGACGCCAACCCGGAACTTGCCGAACACAACGAAACCGTGCTCAAACGCACGCTGGCGCAGCTCAAACCGCTGACCTGGGAGCGCAAGGTCCGCGACGCCATTGAAGAGCAACTGCCCGAAGGTGAGCCCAGCGCCGAACACATCGCCAAGGCCTTGCACCTGAGCTTGCGCAGCCTGCAACGGCATTTGGCAGACGAGGGTTGCCGGTTCGACACGCTGCTCAATGAAAGCCGCGAAAACCTCGCGCTGCTGCACCTGCGCGACCCGCAATGCTCGTTGAGCGAGATCAGTTATTTGTTGGGGTTTGCGGATACGAGCAGTTTCAGCCGCGCGTTCAAGCGCTGGACGGGGATGACGCCGGGGCAGTTTCGGGATGGGTTGCGGTGACAGGATTCTAAAGGTGTGCTGAATGTTCCGGCCTCATCGCGAGCAGGCTCGCTCCCACAATGGATCTTCAGCGAACACAAAAATTTCCTGGCAACGCAGCCCCCTGTGGGAGCGAGCCTGCTCGCGAAGGCAATTGCCCAGGCACCGCAGAAGCTTCAGCGCCCCCGATCCCGCCGCACCAACTTGCGCACCCGCGCCACCAACTCGCTCACGGCAAACGGCTTGAGCAGATAATCGTCCTCATGCAGCTCCAACCCGCGCAGGCGATCTTCAATGCCATCCTTTGTGGTGAGAAACAGCACCGGCGTCTCGCCGAGCTTGCGGATCTGTTGCTGCAATTGCCAGCCGTTCAACCCCGGTAGCATGACGTCAAGAATGATCAGCTCGTATTCGCCAGACTCGATGAAGCGGCGGCCGTCCATGCCATTGAGCGCCACATCCACCGAGTAACTCGCTTCGCTCAGGCCGTTGGCCAGGAGTTTGGCGGTCTCCGGCTCGTCTTCCACTAACAGCACACGCATGGCACACCTCGATTGTCGTCGTCACAGGCTAGGCGCCTTCGCGGACAAAGCCCACCTTTACTGTGACCGGCGGGTTGGGTTTGTGGTTTGGGGTACATATCCGTTTCTGCGGTTATGGCGGCTATTGGTTTCGCCCTTACGGCGAGTCACTTTCGAAAAGCGCGAAAGTAACCAAAGCGCTCTTGCCCCTTTCGTTCGGTGCCTCGCCTAGGCTCGGCATACCCTCGCTCCGGTCCTGCTCCGTGGGCCCGCCGCCATCGGCCATCCATGGCCGGGGGCGGCTAACCCGGCATCCATGCCGGGTTGCCCACTGCGCAGAACCGCCACTCGGCCTCTCGAGGGGGCGCTCAGATCAAAAGCGGAAGGCGAGCTAACGCTCGGCCTGATGAGTGGTGAGAAGCAAAAGCAAACGCGATTCCCTGTAGGAGCGAGGCTTGCCCGCGAAAAACGACCGGGCAACGCGTTCATTCAGACAGCACGCGTTATCGTTGACGTCCATCGCTGGCAAGCCAGCTCCTACAATTTTGAATCGTGTGAACCCAATCACCGTGTAGGAGCCGGCTTGCTGGCGATGGCGGTGGGTCAGTCGACGTTTGTATTGGCTGGACGGACGCTATCGCCAGCAAGCCGGCTCCTACAGTTGATCGGTGTACATATCCGGAGTAAGTGACCGCAGCAGTGAAGGAGAACGCATACGCAAATGAGCCAGGTCGGCTTTCAGGCCGCCTCGGCGGCTGTGGCGGTGGTCGCCCCCTCGAGAGGCTGAGTGGAGGTTCTGCGCAGTGGGCAACCCGGCATGGATGCCGGGTTAGCCGCGCACGGCCAAGGATGGCCGATCGCGGCGGGCCCACGGAGCAGGACCGGAGCGAGGGTATGCCGAGCATTAGCGAGGCACCGAACGAAAGGGGCAAGAGCGCTTTGGTTACTTTCGCGCTTTTCGAAAGTGACTCGCCGTAAGGGCGAAACCGCCAGCCGCCATAACAAAACTAACGGATACACCCCCAAACACCAGGCAACTTTAAAAAATCGCCAACGCCCGCAACCGCTCGGCATCCAGAATCTCAATCTCACCGTACTTCAAATTCAAAATCCCCTGCCCCTGCAATTCCTTGAGCAGCTGATTGGTGGTCTGGCGTGACAGCGACAGCATTGAGGCCAGCTGTTCCTGCGGCAGTTGCAGCACGCGCCGCGGCGGGGCGATTTCGCCGTAACCGTCGGCGATCATCAGCAAGCGATGCGCCAACCGTGCAGGCGCCGGCATCAGGCTCAACTGTTCGAGGTTGATGAAGGTCAGGCGCAGTTTCTGGCTCATCAGCAACGCCAGTTGCCGCCAGTACACCGGTTGCTCATCAAGCAAGGCCAGCAGCGCGGTTTGCGGGATGTGCAACAGGATGCACTGGCCGACGCCGAACGCATCATGGGTACGTGGCTGGCCGTCGAACAGGCAGATTTCGCCAAACCAATGCGGTGACTCCACGAGGCTCAACAACGCTTCCTTGCCCTGCTCGCTGACAGCGCCGATTCGAACGGAACCTTCGAGCACCGCGTACAAGCCGCACGGCGGATCGCCGCGCTTGAACAGCCGCTGCCCCGACGCCAGCCGCCGCACCTTGGCGCTGGCCAACAGACTATTCTGTAGAGGAACAGGTAGATGACTGAACCACTGCCCCGCTTCCAGGCGCGAACGCCAAACCTGCATGTCCATGAAAACTCCTGGAGATTGTCGCCTGGCTGACAGAGCGAGTGATGAACCCGGGGCATGATCAATCACCCTACAGGAGGAATAACAATGAAAAGCCTCGTTGACCATCTCAGTCAATACGCCGCCTACCACCGTGATCCGCGCAATATTGCCAGCCACTTTATCGGTATTCCGCTGATTGTGGTCGCTGTCGCGGTGTTGCTGTCGCGGCCGCAATGGGCCGCAGGCTGGCTTTCACCGGCAGTGCTGGTCTCGCTGGCATCGGCGTGGTTCTACCTGCGCCTGGAACTGCGTTTAGGCGTGCTGATGACGGTGCTGCTCGGTCTGTGCGTTTGGGCGGGTCATGTGCTGGCACAGCAAAGCACACTGGTGTGGCTGGCGAGCGGCGTCGGGATGTTTGTGATCGGCTGGGCGATTCAGTTTGTCGGGCATCATTACGAAGGACGCAAACCGGCGTTTGTCGATGATGTGACGGGGTTGATTGTCGGGCCGTTGTTTGTGGTGGTTGAGTTGGCGTTTTTGCTGGGGATGCGACGGGATTTGAAAGAGCAGATCGAGGCGCGGGTAGGGGGTGTTCGGGTCAATCCGAAGCGCGCTGCTGCGTAGTTTTGCATTCGCGGGCAAGCCCGCTCCCACAGGGGGTTTGTGTACACCGCAATACTGTAGGAGCCGGCTTGCCGGCGATCAACGATAACGCGGTGTGTCAGCCACACCGCCATCGCCGGCAAGCCGGCTCCTACAGGGTTAGATGTTGGCGACTTTCTGCCAGACCTTTGGCTTGAAGAACAACGTCTCGCCCTTCGCCAGACCGATCAGGCTGTCGTGATCCTTCACCACTTCCGCTTCGATCAAATCACTCTGTCCTTCGACCTTCAACGTCACCCGGGTCGTCGCGCCCAGCGGACGGATATCGCGCACTTCGGCCGCGTGGTGATCCTCCAGTTCATGCCGCGACAGCGACACTTCATGCGGACGGAACAGCACGTGTTTGTCTTCGCCCAGATGCAGACGGTTCGAATCGCCGAGGAAGTGATAAACGAAATCGCTGGCCGGGTTTTCGTAGACGTCGCCCGGTGAGCCGATCTGCTCGATCACCCCTTTGTTCATCACCACGATACGGTCGGCCACTTCCATCGCCTCTTCCTGGTCGTGGGTCACGAACACGGAAGTCAGGTTGATGTCTTCGTGCAGCCGTGCCAGCCAGCGACGCAGCTCCTTGCGGACCTTGGCGTCAAGGGCCCCGAACGGTTCGTCGAGCAGCAGCACTTTCGGCTCAACCGCCAAGGCACGAGCCAGCGCGATACGCTGACGCTGACCGCCGGAGAGTTGTTCCGGGTAACGATCCGACAACCAGTCCAGTTGCACCATGTTCAGCAATTCGTGGACCTTCACCGCGATCTGGCTTTCAGTCGGGCGCTGGTTTTTCGGTTTCATGCGCAAGCCGAACGCGACGTTGTCGAACACCGTCATGTGGCGGAACAACGCATAGTGCTGGAACACGAACCCGACGTTGCGATCACGCACGTCGTGGCCGGAAACGTCTTCACCGTGGAACACGATGTTGCCCTGATCCGGGGTTTCCAGACCGGCGATGATCCGCAGCAGCGTGGTCTTGCCGCAACCCGACGGGCCGAGCAGCGCCACGAGTTCGCCGCTTTGAATGTCCAGGCTGATGTCATTGAGGGCCTTGAACGCATTGAAATTCTTGCTGACGTTACGCACTTCGATCGACATGAATTATTCCTCCGCGGCGCTGGCGCGCAGGCGGTTAATACGGTTTTCGCTCCACTGCTTGAGCAGCAGGATGAAGAGCGCCAGGATCAGCAACAGGCTCGCCACAGCGAACGCGGCCACGTGGTTGTATTCGTTGTAGAGGATCTCGACGTGCAGCGGCAAGGTGTTGGTCACCCCGCGAATGTGCCCGGAAACCACCGACACCGCCCCGAATTCACCCATCGCCCGCGCGGTACAGAGCACCACGCCGTAGATCAGGCCCCATTTGATATTGGGCACGGTGACGTGCCAGAACATCTGCCAGCCATTGGCGCCCAGCAGGCGCGCGGCTTCTTCTTCCTGCGTGCCTTGTTCCTGCATCAGCGGGATCAGTTCACGCGCCACGAACGGCACGGTGACGAAAATCGTCGCCAATACGATGCCCGGCAGGGCGAAGACGATCTGGATATCGTGATCCTGCAACCACGGGCCGAACAGCCCCTGCGCGCCGAACATCAGCACGTAGACCAGACCGGCGATCACCGGCGATACCGAAAACGGCAAGTCGATCAGGGTCACCAGAATGCTTTTACCGCGGAACGAGTATTTGCTCACGCACCACGCGGCGCTGACGCCGAACACGAGGTTCAACGGGACTGAAATCAACACGGCGATGACCGTGAGTTTCAGCGCCGACAGCGCGTCGGGTTCAAGGATCGCGGTGAAGAACGAACCCAGACCATTCTTCAAACCCTGGGACACCACGATCACTAGCGGCAGCAACAGGAAAAGGGCAAACACCAGCCAGCCGAGGCCGATCAGGATTCGCCGTGACGTGGCACTGCCACGGCGGGCAGCGTTCGAGGAAGCAGCAGCAATAGATGATTGGGACATTTCTGCGCCTCCTTATGGGGTTTCAATACGGCGTTGCAGCAAGTTGATCAGCAGCAACAGGACGAAGGAAACCACCAGCATCAGTACACCAATGGAGGTGGCGCCGGTGTAATCGTACTGGTCGAGCTTGACCATGATCAGCAGCGGCAGGATCTCGGTTTTCATCGGCATGTTGCCGGCGATGAAAATCACCGAACCGTACTCGCCGACCCCGCGGGCAAAGGCCAACGCGAAACCGGTCAACCAGGCAGGCAGCAGTGCGGGCACCAGGATATGGCGGAAAACCTGCAAGGGTTTTGCACCGAGGCACGCCGCTGCTTCTTCCACTTCACGCGGGATATCGGCCAATACTGGCTGTACCGTACGTACTACGAATGGAAGCGTTACAAAAGTCAGCGCCAGCGTGATGCCGAGGGGGGTATACGCGATCTTGAAACCCAGGTCCGCAGCAAACTGACCCACCCAACCATTCGGCGCGTACAGCGCAGTCAGCGCGATACCGGCCACGGCAGTAGGCAAAGCGAAGGGCAGATCGATCATCGCATCGATGACCTTGCGACCCGGGAAGGTATAGCGCACCAGCACCCAGGCCAGCAGCGTGCCGATGATGCCGTTGATGATCGCGGCGTACAGCGCGGTGCCGAAGCTCAGCTTCAACGCCGCCAGCACGCGGGGCGCCGAGATGATCGCCCAGAACTGATCCCAGGTGAGTTGAGCGGCATGCACGAACATCGCCGCCAGTGGTATGAGCACAATCAGGCTGAGGTACACCAAGGTGTAGCCCAGCGTCAGCCCGAAGCCGGGTATGACGGGGGAGATACGACGCGACATAAAAGTCCTTGGTTGAAAGCAATCTGCTAAACGCACCTGTGGGAGCGGGCTTGCTCGCGAAGAGGGCATATCAGTCAACAGTTACGTCGCCTGACACACCGCCTTCGCGAGCAAGCCCGCTCCCACTTGGTACGCGCCTAAGCATCAGGCTCGTTGTGTGGCTTGAGTCAGGTTACTGCGCCGAGTAAATCTGGTCGAACACACCACCGTCATTAAAGAATTTCGGTTGCGCGGTTTTCCAGCCGCCGAAGTCTTTGTCGATGGTCACCAGTTCCAGTTTCGGGAACTGCTGGGCGTACTTGGCGGAGACTTCCTTATCACGTGGACGATAGAAGTTTTTCGCGGCAATTTCCTGACCGGCCGGGCTGTACAGGTGCTTGAGGTACGCTTCGGCGATCTGCTCGTTGCCTTTCTTCTCGGCGTTTTTGTCGACGACCGCCACTGGAGGCTCGGCCAGGATCGACAGCGAAGGCACGACGATCTCGAACTTGTCGGCGCCGCCGTCTTCTTTCAGCGCCAGGAAGGCTTCGTTTTCCCAGGCCAGCAACACGTCGCCCTGACCGTTGTTGACGAAAGTGATGGTCGAACCGCGAGCACCGGTATCCAGCACAGGTACGTGCTTGAACAGGGTTTGTACGTATTCCTTGGCCTTGGCTTCGTTGCCACCGTTGGCTTTCAGGCCGTAGGCCCAGGCCGCGAGGAAATTCCAGCGTGCGCCGCCGGAGGTTTTAGGGTTCGGAGTGATGACCGACACGTCGTTCTTGATCAGGTCGCCCCAGTCCTTGATGCCTTTAGGGTTGCCTTTACGCACCAGGAACACGATGGTCGAAGTGTACGGCGTGCTCGCTTCCGGCAGACGCTTCTGCCAGTCCGCCGGCAGGGTCTTGCCGAGTTTGGCGATTTCGTCGATGTCACCGGCCAGGGCCAGGGTCACTACGTCGGCACGCAGACCGTCGATCACCGCACGGCCCTGCTTGCCCGAGCCACCGTGGGACTGCTGGATTTTCACGGTGTCGCCAGCATGGTCTTTCTGCCAGTACTTGACGAACTCGGCGTTGTAATCCTGATACAGCTCACGAGTCGGGTCGTACGACACGTTGAGCAGCTCATAATCCTTGGCAACCGCAGAACCAGCAAAAAGGGCACTGGCCAGTGCGGCCAAAGCGAAATGACGAATCGACGACATGGTGAAAGCTCCTGGAATTCTTGGTGTGTTGGCTTTTTTTATGAAGTGCTGGAATCGGTTGCCGGTTGCTTAGCTCGACTTGGTGCTCGGGTTCTGCAAACGGAATTTCTCTTTACGCTCGATCTGGACCACTTGAGCGTTGTGTACGGTGATTTCCACGGCGCCAAATCGCAGATCGCGCAGGGCGCTCTGGATCTCACGCAAGATGGTGGCTTCGTCTTGACCGTCAACGCTACGTAGGGATGCGCTCATGGTGCTGCTCCTTCAACTGAGAGGTTGCCTGGCAGTGGGCGGCACTGCTTGCGGCGTGAGGCCAATAGTAGATAGGTGCGGATATTCTTAAAAAGACTATTTAAGAATGTTTATATAACCAAAAGAAATTATTTGCCGGGACGAGGGTTTACGTCTGCGCGACGGATCAAGGATCCAAAAATCAGCCCCTACACGATCCTTGTAGGAGCATGGCTTGCCAGCGAAGAGGCCCTTGAAACTCACCTAACTATCGAGACCGCCTTCGCTGGCAAGCCATGCTCCTACAGAGGTCTGCGTGTGGCGGTAATTTTTGTGTGGTCAGTGGATCTCGGGGGCGTGCATCCAGTCCAGTTGCCCCGCCGGCACCGGTCGGCCGAACCAGTAGCCCTGGCCAAGATCGCAACCCTGCTCCAGCAGGAAACCCGCCTGCTCGACCTGCTCGATCCCTTCGGCATGCACCTGCATGCCCATGCTTTGCGCCAAAGCGATGATCACGCGCACGATGGCCGCGTCGTCATCATCCCAGGGCAATCCGGCGACGAAGCCCTGATCGATCTTGAGTTTCTGCACCGGCAAACGCTTGAGTCGCAACAGTGACGAATAGCCGGTGCCGAAATCATCGATGGCCAGCCGCACGCCAAGCTCGCGCAAACGATGCATCTGCTCCAGAGCCACTTCCGGGTCATCCATCACCGCACTCTCGGTGACTTCCAGCTCCAGATACGCGGGATCCAGCCCGGTGTCGCGCAGCACCTGCGCCACCTGCTGATACAGCTCACGACGCGCGAACAAGCGCGATGAAACATTCACCGCGACAAACGACAACGCCACCCCGGCCTGCTGCCAGTGGCACATCTGCCGGCAAGCCTGCTGCATGACCCAGGCATCGATCTCGGCGATCAATCCGGTGCGCTCGGCGATGGGGATGAATTCCGCCGGCGACACCAACCCCCGCTGCGGGTGCTCCCAGCGCACCAGCGCCTCGACACCGACCAGGCGACGGGTCTTGAGGTCGTGAACCGGCTGGTAATACACGCGCAATTCCTGCTGTTCCAGCGCACGGCGCAATTCGGATGCCGTCTCAACCCGCTGTTGCGCATGGGCGGTCAATTCTTCAGTGTAGAGCGCGTAACCATCGCGACCAGCGCTTTTGGCCTTGAACAAGGCCGAGTCGGCGTTGCGCAGCAGTTGTTCAGCGCTCAAGGCATCGCCGGGGAACAGGCTGATACCGATGCTGGCGTTGATAAACAGCCGATGACCGTCAATGTGGAACGGCTCCTTGAGACCGTCGACGATCCGCTGGGCCAGTGCCGCGGCGTGCACCAGCTGCGGGCAACTTTCAGCCAGTACGGCGAACTCATCGCCGCCCAGCCGCGCCAGCGTGATGCCCGGGCCGAACATGGCTTTCAAGCGTTCGGCCACGGCCTTGAGCAATTGGTCACCGACCGTGTGCCCGAGGCTGTCGTTGATCATCTTGAAATGATCCAGATCGATCATCAGCAACGCACAGCCGCGCTTTTGGATCTGCGCCGACGCCAATGCCTGCTCGGCACGGTCGGTGAACAGCAGGCGGTTGGGCAGATCGGTCAGTGGATCGTGATGCGCCAGGTACTTGAGTTCGTGCTCGGAATCCTTGATCGCGCTGATGTCGGAAAACACCGCGACGTAGTGGCTGAGCTTGCCGTGGTCGTCATGAATCAGGCGGATCGTCTGCCATTGCGGGTAGATCCCGCCGTTTTTGCGACGGTTCCAGATCTCGCCGCTCCACTCGCCGCAACGGTTGAGCGTGGCGAACATCGTCTGGTAGAAACTCGCCGGGTGGTGGCCGGACTTGAACAGGCTGGGTTGCTGGCCCAACACTTCTTCGCACTGGTAGCCGGTAATCTCCATGAAGGCGCGGTTCACATGGACGATCACCCCATTACGGTCGGTGACCAGCACGCCTTCGCGGGTGCAATCGAACACGGCGGCGGCCTGACGCAAACGCTCCCGGTCTTCATTGCGCTCACGCAATTTGGCGCCGATCCCCAGGCAACGGAACAATCGCGCCCGAGCGAGGAAGATCAGCCCGGCGCTGAGCACCACCCAGACGTAACCGTTGATCAGTTGCCATCGCAGTAACTCATCGGAGCTATCGAAGAAACTGTTCAATAAATGACCACTGAGCTCCAGCCAGACGACGGAAAGCAGCAGGTAAAGCAGCGATGCACGCATGGCATCGCGATAGGTGGCAGACATTCGGCCGTCCATGTCCCTACAAAAGGGTTGGAATTATAGGTTAATGAAACATCAAGCCACTCTTATCTGAAAGGGCGACTGGTTTTATCTGTGGGCTTAGTGATAATGCAACGGCTGTTTTTTTCTTTATCGAGGGCGCTATAGCCTATGTGGTACGAAGGTTTTCTCGGCTTGTCGCCCTGGTCACTGGTGGCAGTCACCCTGCTGATGACCCACGTCACGATTATCGGCGTGACGGTCTATCTGCATCGCTATTCAGCCCATCGCTCGCTTGAGCTCAATGCCGGCCTGAAACATTTCTTCCGCTTCTGGCTGTGGCTGACCACGGCGCAGAACACCCGCGAGTGGACCGCCATCCACCGCAAGCATCACGCCAAATGCGAAACCGTCGATGACCCGCACAGCCCGGTCATCAAGGGCTTGTCCACCGTTCTGCGCAAAGGTGCCGAGCTGTACCGCGCCGAAGCGGAAAACCCCGAGACCCTGCGCATCTACGGCAAGAATTGCCCCGAAGACTGGATCGAACGCAACCTCTACAGCCGTTACCCGCTGTTGGGCGTGGCGATCATGGCCGTCATCGACCTGCTGCTGTTCGGCACCATCGGCATCACCATCTGGGCTATCCAGATGATGTGGATCCCGGTCTGGGCCGCCGGTGTGGTCAATGGCCTGGGCCACGCCGTCGGCTACCGCAACTTCGAATGCCGCGATGCGGCGACCAACCTGGTGCCCTGGGGCATCCTGATCGGCGGTGAAGAACTGCATAACAACCATCACACCTATCCTAATTCGGCAAAACTGTCGGTGAAGAAGTGGGAATTCGACCTCGGCTGGGCCTGGATCCAGGTCTTCAGTTTCCTGCGCCTGGCCAAGGTTCAACGAGTTGCGCCGATTGCCCACCGGGTCGAAGGCAAAGGCAACCTGGACATGGACACCGCCATGGCCATCCTCAACAACCGCTTCCAGATCATGGCCCAGTACCGCAAATTGGTGATCGCGCCGCTGGTCAAACAAGAGCTGGAAAAGGTCGATCACTCGGTCCGTCACCAATTCCACAGGGCCAAACGCCTGCTCTCGCGGGAAACCAGCCTGCTCGATGACAAACACCACCTGCGCATCCAGACCATGCTCGAGCACAGTCAGGCGCTGAAGGTAATTTACGAGAAACGACTGGCCTTGCAGCAGATCTGGGTCAAGACCAGCTCAAATGGTCACGACATGCTGGCGGCCATCAAGGATTGGGTACACGAAGCCGAAGCCAGCGGAATTCAGTCCCTGCGCGACTTCGCCGACCAATTGAAGACCTATTCCCTGCGCCCTGCCGCTACCGCCTGACACCGTTGATCGGTGCGCCCCGTTCGAGGGCGCACCCTTCGGAACTTAGCTCCAAATCCCCTATCTCAAAGACACTTCGCCACTACGGCGGGCTTTGTTGTGGCCGCTGTCGAACACGCGGCACGTCCTTGAGATTTGTGTCGATGGTCAATAAGAACCTGCAAGACTCATCCCTACCCCAGTGGCCGGAAGCCGCGCAAACCCTGATGGCGCTGATGCATGCCCAAGGCGAAGTCGCGCGCCTGAGCGAACGCGAACAGCTGTTCAGCTCGCTGCTGGTGAGCGTTAACGCGGTGCTTTGGGCGTTCAATTGGGAAACCCGCCAGGTGCTCTACGTGAGCCCTGCCTACGAACGGATTTTCGGTCGGCCCGCCGGCCTGTTGCTGGCCGACGCCAATCAGTGGCGCGACAGCATCTACCCCGACGATCTGGAGTATGCCGAGCGCAGCCTCGCCGAAGTGCTGGTCAAAGGCGCCGTTGAAGACCGTGAGTACCGCATCATTACCGCCGACGGCCAGGTGCGCTGGCTCAGCGACAAGTGCTTCATCAACCGGCAAGCCGAACCGGGTCAACCGCTGATCATCGTCGGCATTGCCGAAGACATCACCGACAAGAAGCAGATGGAAAGCGAGTTGCATCGCTTGGCTACCACCGATGTCCTGACCCAGAGCAGCAACCGCCGCCACTTCTTCGACTGCGCCCACCTTGAATTCGAACAGGCAAGAAAAAAAGGCACGCCGTTGGCGTTTCTGTTGCTGGACATCGATGACTTCAAATTGATCAACGACACCTACGGCCATCCGGAAGGCGACAACGTGCTGCAACGGATCGCCGAATGCGGGCAAGCGGCTTTACGGCGCGGTGACGTGTTCGGACGCATTGGTGGTGAGGAGTTTGCGGCGGTGTTCCCCGGTTGCGCGCCGGACATGGCCATGCAAGTGGCCGAGCGCCTGCAACGGGAGATTCAGCGGTTGAGCTTCAGCCATGACGACCAGACGTTCGGCATCACTGTCAGCCAGGGATTGACCAGCCTGACGGCCGAAGATAAAAGCCTGGATAGCCTGTTCGCCCGCGCGGACGCGGCGATGTACGAAGCGAAGCGCCAGGGCAAGAACCGGATCATCTCCGGCTGACAACCCCAACGCTGAACCCTGTAGGAGCCGGCTTGCTGGCGATGGCATCACCGCGGTTAATCAGCCACACCGCGTTGTCCGGATCGCCAGCAAGCCGGCTCCTACAGGGGTTTTGCGTCAGGCTCACTTTTTGCGCAAACGCATCAATTCCGGCAAGCCAATCTTGAGCAGCCGCGCCGTCCGGCTCTTGGCCAGTTCCTCAATGCCCTCATGCTCATTCAATCGCGCCAACTGTGCCGCCATGTTCATCACCAGCGCTTCGCGGGAGTAAACCCCGCCACCGAGCTGGTAGACCGCCGCAATCAGCTCTCGCAGCTCCAGAGGCAGGCGCCAGCGGGTTCGCAACGCCGAACCATAGGCTGCACCGAACTCGGCCAGTGCATCACCGACCTCCTCCCATTCATCCAGCTCTCCACCGGACTGCTTCCATTCCTGCAAACACCGCAGCAACGCGAGGTCACCCAAGCGATGCAGCATGCCTGCGCAGTAACAGCGCTCCTGGTCCAGATCCAGCAAGCGCGCCAATGTCCGGGCGTATTCAGCGGTGTGCAGCGAGAGGTTCCAGTAACGCTCGGCATAATCCGCCAGCAGCGGATCGCTGAGCCGCGCACTGCGCTTGAGCGCCAACCCCAAAATCAAATTCATGCTCTGCCCAGTGCCCAGCCGATGCAGCGCCTGGGACAGGGTTTGTACCGCAGCGCCGTGATGCTGGGCTGCACTGTTGGCGGCGGCGATCAGGACAGCAGTGATCTGTGGATCAACGCGGATTTCATCTTCGAGCAACTTCAGGTCAAGACCGTTGGGATTAAGGCTGCGCTTGACCGCCAGCTCCACGTCGGTCATCAGCGGCGCACCATCGGTAAACTCACGACGACACTCCAGGTACGCCGACAAGCTCATGCCCGGCGCCAACGCCGGCACCTCACACGAGACCTGTTCCCCAGCGTTCAGCAGCAGATCCTGCAGACGGTGGGTCAGGCTTTCCATGTTCAGGGGTTTGGTCAGGTACGCCGAGGGCGCCAGGGGCAAGGCTTCGCGCACGCTGGCGCTGTCGTTGCGGGTGCTCATCAGAATAAAAGGCAACGGCGGATTGCGTTTGCGCTGGCGGACGTTGCGCAAGACATTCAAACCATCGACACCGGGCAATTCCCAGTCGACGATCACCAGGTCATACGGATTTTCCGCCAGCAGCTCCAACGCCTGTTGACCGTCGGCACAAAGATCCAGCCGCGCGTCACAGCGCACTTTCAACAGCACCTGCTTGAGCAAGTCGCGGGACCAGGGGTCAGCTTCGGCAATCAGCACACGCGGTACGGCGGGCAAAACTACAGCGGTCATCTGCATACTCCATTTGCACTGCTTGCACCTTAGTCAATGCGGGCCATTTGAAAAAGTGCGGCAGGTTCTGCAGTCACGAAAAAACCCGCCGAAGCGGGTTTTTTGTCGATCAGGTCACACTCGGTGATCAGAGCTCGGCGAAGCACTCTTCGATGATCGCCAGGCCTTTGTCCAGTTGCTCGTCCGGCGAGGTCAGCGGTACCAGGACGCGCAGAACGTTGCCGTAGGTGCCGCAGGACAGCAGGATCAGGCCTTTTTCACGAGCCTTGGCCACGACAGCAGCGACCGCTGGAGCGTTCGGCTTGTGGCTGTCGCCATCGACGAACAGCTCGACTGCGATCATCGCGCCCAGGGCACGGACTTCGCCGATCACCGGGTACTTGGCCTGGATGGCCTTGAGGCCAGTGACCAGACGCTCGCCGACTGCCTTGCAGCGGTCCAGCAGGTGCTCTTCTTCGAACACTTCCATCACGGCCAGGGCCGCGGCGCAAGCGATCGGGCTACCGGCGTAGGTGCCGCCCAGGCCACCTGGAGCGATGGCGTCCATGTATTCGGCCTTGCCGCACACACCGGCCAGCGGGAAACCGCCAGCGATGGATTTGGCGAAGGTGGTCAGGTCGGCGGCAACACCCATCTGTTCCATGGCGAAGAAGGTGCCGGTACGGCCGGCGCCAGTCTGCACTTCGTCAGCGATCAGCAGGATGCCGTGCTGGTCGCACAGGGCACGCAGGCGCTTCATGAACTCTTTAGGCGCGACGTAGAAACCGCCTTCGCCCTGAACCGGCTCGATGATGATGGCAGCGATGTCACGCGGCTCGGCGTCGTTCTTGAAGATGCGTTCGATGCTGGCGATCGAATCGTCGATGCTCACACCGTGCAGTTCGTTCGGGTACAGCGCGCGGAAGATGCCGCCTGGCATCAGGCCCATGCCGGCCGAGTAAGGCACGACTTTACCGGTCAGGCCCAGGGTCATCATGGTGCGACCGTGGTAAGCGCCGGTGAACGCGATCACGCCGGCACGGCCAGTGGCGGCACGGGCGATCTTGATGGAGTTTTCAACGGCTTCGGAACCGGTGGTCACCAGCAGGGTTTTCTTGGCGAAATCACCTGGCACCTTGGCGTTGATTTTTTCGCACACTTCTACGTACGGCTCGTAGGCCAGTACCTGGAAGCAGGTGTGGGTCAGCTTGTTCAGCTGCTCGGTCACGGCGGCGATGATTTTCGGGTGCACGTGGCCGGTGTTCAGCACGGCGATACCGCCGGCGAAGTCGATGAACTCGCGACCTTCAACGTCGGTCACGGTGGCGTTCTTCGCGGACTCGGCGAAGATCGGGTGAATCTGGCCAACACCGCGTGGTACAGCGGCTTCGCGGCGTTTCATCAGTGAAGCGTTAGTCTTGCTCATAAAGTCCTCATTCACCGCTCATCGGGCGGCGTGGTTCAAGGAAAATGCGGCGGGGAGGCAACTGAGGCAGCATGCGATGATCGACTGCCACAGCGTTCCCGGCCACAGAGAAAATTCCGGTTGAAGCACGCAAAGGGTCAGCGCTCTCGTGCCCTTTGCGTTTGAAGCAATGCCTTGCCGGGCTTATGCCCTCGAGCTTAGATGCCCAGGCAGAGGTATTTGATTTCCAGGTAATCTTCGATGCCGTACTTGGAGCCTTCACGGCCCAGGCCCGACGCCTTGATGCCGCCGAACGGCGCGACTTCGTTGGAGATCAACCCGGTGTTGACGCCAACCATGCCGTATTCCAGGGCTTCCGCCACACGGAACACACGACCCAGGTCGCGAGCATAGAAGTACGAGGCCAGACCGAATTCGGTGTCGTTGGACATCGCGATCACGTCGGCTTCGTCTTTGAAGCGGAACAGCGGCGCCAATGGACCGAAGGTTTCTTCCTTGGCCACGGCTGCGTTGTTCGGCACGTTGGTCAGGATGGTCGGCTCGAAGAAGTTGCCTTCCATCGACTTGCCGCCAGCCAGAACAGTTGCGCCTTTGGAAATGGCGTCAGCGATGTGCTCTTGCACCTTGGCCACGGCTTTTTCGTCGATCAGCGGGCCAGTGGTGGTGCCCACTTCCAGACCGTTGCCGATCTTGAGTTTGGCCACAGCCACTTTCAGTTTTTCAGCGAACGCATCGTAGACCGAATCCTGAATGTACAGGCGGTTGGCGCAGACGCAGGTCTGGCCGTTGTTGCGGTACTTGGAAATGATCGCGCCTTCGACAGCCTTATCCAGGTCCGCGTCGTCGAACACGATGAACGGCGCGTTGCCGCCCAGCTCCAGGGACACTTTCTTGATGTCCTTGGCGCATTCAGCCATCAACTGACGACCGATTTCGGTCGAGCCAGTGAAGGACAGTTTGCGAACGATCGGGTTGCTGGTCAGCTCGCTGCCGATGTCGCCGGCGCTGCCGGAAACAACGCTGAACACGCCCGCAGGAATGCCGGCACGCTGAGCCAGTTCAGCCAGAGCGAAAGCGGAAAACGGAGTTTGCGAAGCAGGCTTGAGCACCATGGTGCAACCGGCGGCCAGGGCCGGGCCGGCTTTACGGGTGATCATCGCGGCCGGGAAGTTCCACGGAGTAATTGCAGCGGTCACGCCGATTGGCTGCTTGATCACGATCAGGCGCTTGTCTGGCTGGTGGCCCGGAATCACGTCACCGTAGACGCGCTTGGCTTCTTCGGCGAACCACTCGATAAAGGAAGCGGCGTAAACGATTTCGCCCTTGGCTTCGGCCAATGGCTTGCCCTGCTCCAGGGTCATCAGGCGAGCCAGGTCGTCCTGGTTCTCGATGATCAGCTCGAACCAGCGACGCAGCTTGTTGGCGCGGTCCTTGGCGGTCAGTGCACGCCAGGCCGGCAGCGCTTTGTCAGCAGCTTCGATCGCACGGCGGGTTTCGGCAGCGCCCATTTTCGGCACGGTGCCCAGAATTTCGCCCGTTGCCGGGTTGTTGACCTTGATCGTCTGACCATTGTCCGCATCAACCCAAGCGCCATCGATGAAGGCTTGCTGGCGGAACAACTGGGTGTCTTTAAGCTGCATGTCGGCTTTCCTTAACAGCACCGCGGCACGCGCGGAGCAAATTATGATTGTAGAAAGGCGCCTCAAAGGCTGCCGTCAGGGAAATCATTCACCGGGCTGAAGCACATAAATAGCGCACGGAATGAACTCGTGCGGTTCAGCACCCAGACAAGAGCGTTTGAAATCTCAAACGAATCCTAGGATCAAAGGGGGTAAAGGACAATAGGTTGTTCGAAAAAAAGAACGAAAACGCCGCATTTGCTCAATTTTTCTGATCAACGTAGCAAACGCAGGTTACGCTTTGAAAAAGCGCAGTCGATTCAGCAGCATGGACGCCCGCAGTGCATATGAGTATCATGGCGCCCGCTTGCACCAGTAGCTCAGCTGGATAGAGTACTGCCCTCCGAAGGCAGGGGTCGTGGGTTCGAATCCCGCCTGGTGCACCATACTAGTAGAAACGAGAAAGCCTCAGGCCGTAGGGTCTGGGGCTTTTTTGTGGGTGTTGTAGTCAGTGAGTACTACTCCCCCCGATACAGACAAATTCCGCAAAACTATTTTTTGCCCGGCGCGATCCACGCTCTCCAGAATGCTTCCCGAGGACTAAACCGAAGGGAACGCCATGCGTTTGATAAGGAAAGTCGACAAGGGCCTCGAACAGACCGAAAGCCCCGCCAATGCCGCCCGATTAGTGAAAGACGCGCTGGCTCGAGGTCGCCATTGCATTGGCGGACTCACTCATGTTGGGAGCCATTCCAGCATCAGCAGCGACAGCGAAATTATCGAGGCCGTCCGCAAGGGTGATTTGCTGTTGGTAAAGGAACGCTTTGCCAGCTCAGGCGGTGGCTTCATGGTGAGATCAGCGCCAGCGCCTGAACCGATCTATACCCCCCCAAAGGATCCATGGCCACAGGCCAAGCTTCGTGACGATCAGGTCTTTGCCAAATCCTGCATCCCCGATAACTGGTGTCGCACCGACGTCGGCACCGCTGCGGAGCCCGCCTCGAACTTTGGCAAGATAATGGTCGCGGGCGCCATGCTTTTTCCGTCTGCCAGCACCGCCGTAGCGACGGCACTCGGCGCCGATCTGGCACTGGGTCGAATGGCCGGTGGTGGCATCCTGCAGCAGCGTCTTAACTGGGCGATTCGCGGTGCAGGCGGGCCTGCCAGTGTTTTTATACTCGGCATGCTCCCCACTCAGATGGGCGACGGCACCCTCCATTCCGACAATCAGTTGCGCAGCATGACCCACGCCCCCACCCGTGTGCGATTCCAGTTTCGTCGCGATGCCGAGGGGGCACTACAGGTTTACGGCATCCACACTACCGCATCAGGCGACGATACCGTACGCACGGTACTAGCCGCGTGGAATGCCGATAAAACCGCCTTGGAAGCCAAGCTCAATGGCATCACTATCTTGTGGACGCCCCAGCACGGGCCACTGGGACAGATGCCCCCGCTGATCTACCCCGACAGCAGCGGCGAACAGCTTGGCACCATCCTTGTCCACCCGATTCCGGACAACACAGACAGTCAGCTCGAAGGCCTCCCCGGTGAGGACATCACCACTGACGACTGTATTCTGGTGTTTCCAGCGGACACTGGGTTGAAGTCGATGTATGTGGTGTTCGCTCGGCCTATTGGGGGCGATCACAGCTACTACCCGGCGCCAAAGGGGCTAACGGCTTTCCCTGATGCGGTGCTCAGCCCTTCGAAGAGCTCAGTCAAAGGTGGCGGGCAGAAACGCAAACGCTGGAAGGATCGCAAGGGACGCATTTATGAGTGGGACTACGAGAATGGCCGGGTTGAGCTGTACGACAAACAGGGCAAGCATCTGGGAGAGTTCGACCCTGAAACGGGAGAACGCAAAAAGGACGCAGAGCCAGGCCGAACCACGCCAAAGTAAGTTGAAAGGAGCCAAAAATGCAGCATGAAATTCTTGCGTTCGACAAGAAAACCGAGCAATTGGTTTTCAGCATTGAAATCCCTGCTGACCGGTTCGCTACATTGGCAGAGCTGATGGATTGGCGTGAGCCAGAAGATGCCATTTATGAATACGAGTTATCGCCAGAGCAGGTAAGCGGTCTTGAAAGCATGATTGGGAAGACCTTCAACAGTCCTGAGTTCATCTTTCAATTGTCCTGTTCCGCTTGATGTTTTTAGAGATTACAGGCTTTCTCGCAGGCGACAACGAAGACGATTCGATCAAATTTGAGCTCGACGTAAGTCCCGAATTTGAGCAAGCCGTTATGGACGTATTGGGCTGGGACAGCTTAGCAGCCGAGGCTAATGGCGAGCTTCCATTAATCGGTAGGCAGATCCAACAAATAGAAATCGCGATCCAACAGCCATTACCTAAAGAATTGGAGCTATTCATCGGTGTACGGGCATAGCAGGGATTAGAAGTGGAAGTCGATGAGGCACACCCTCGATCAAATCACCTTTAGATAGTCGGTCGTGGGACTAAATCCACTTTGAGCTGGCCTGGCCCCGGTGTCTGAACGAGGTAGCTGTCGACTTAGAGTTGACAACTTCGGCTGACGCCAGGAATGGCACCCACACGTTGGTGAACGAACAGTTTGTGAGATCGCGCGGCTCTGCTCGTGGGTTCAGCGGCTCGCGCAAGGTTGAAGTCTATGTATGTGGTTTTGCCCGGCCTATCTGTGGTGACCACAGCGCCTAGAAGGCTGACAGCTTTCCCAGATGCAGTAAGGGACAAGTCCAGAAGCTCTGTAACGGGCGGGGCTGTCTGCGTAGACGCTGGAAAGATCGTAAAGGCCGTATTTATGAGTGGGACTCTGAAAATGGCAGGGTTGAGCTATACGACAAGCAAGGAAAGCATCTGGGAGAGTTCAACCCTGACACAGGAGAGCGGACCAAGGACGCCGAGCCTGGCAGAACAACTCCAAAGTAATTTAGGGGAAAATCATGCACCTATGCATCACAGGTTTTTTATCGGGCGACAGCGATGATACTTCGCTGAAATATGAACTAGACGTACCGTCGCAGTTTGAGCCAGCGGTACTGGAAGTGCTGGGGTGGCAAAGCCTTGCAGAAAGCCCGGACGGCGAATGGCTGCTTACAGGCGACCAATCTCTGCGGATTGCGACCGCGATTAATGAGCAGTTACCCAGCGACCTGGATCTATTCATTGGGCTAGAAGCCTAGCTAACCAGTTGGGCCCCTAACAGCACGCCAGAACAGGTCTCCGCTGGAGACAGTCACGGCGCCTGATCTTGTGCGCGTGGATTACTTCGGTTTGAAATCGAAGAAATACGTTGTGGGGCTTCTGCGTTTCAATCCGAGGGGTCGTGCAAGACGGCGACCTTTGGACAACGCGGGCATTCAGACCGCCCGCGTCATCGTTAACGTCCATCGCGAGCAAGCTCGCTCCTACAGGTCGTTGCAGTTTTCCTGCCTGGCGAAAATCGCCGCCATTTCTGGCTCATCCAGATGATCCAGCGCTCGCTCCACCAACAAATGCACTCCATCGGCCATGCGGCTGAGCGCCAGGGCTTTGGAGCGGCGCGAACCGTCCACACCGTCGGCTAGGTCAGCGGCGATGGCGCTGATCGACAGCAGGTCTTCCGAGGCATTGGCGAGCAGGGTTTCGGTGTTGATGTTGGGACTGACGGTGAAGAGCAAGCCTTTACGTTCAGGTTGTTCTGGTTCAGATCCTGGTGGATCGGGGACTATTTTGGACATGTCTTAGCTCTCTTGGATGAGGCTGCGACTATTTCGCTACTAAACGAAAGGGAGGCAGCTGTGCGCAGGTTAGTAGACCGATGAGCTAAGAAATCGGCGCGCCCGAGGACGCCCTACGCACAGCCACCATCAAATACAGGACAGAGTCCAGACTGATGAGAGTCTTGTACGACTTAGCAACGACGGGCTACTAAACCCGATCACTGACAACCAGTGACACGAATCAAACTACCGACCCGCTCCCAAGCGCACAAGCCGGCGGATTCTGGCGTAGCCGTAGGTAATGGCGCAAGAATTTGTAGCTTGCAGGAAGTAAAACAAAGTCCTTTTAAACAAGCCCAAAATCACTGGGCTGTGGGGCTTTTCCTGTAGGAAAGAGCCGGCTCCGGGCGGCGTTCCGACGATGGGCGTTAATGATGACGCAAGCAGTCTGAATGCCCGCGTTGTCTGAGAGAACATCGCGAGCAGGCTCGCTCCTACAGGGAGATCATTTCACCAGAGAAAATCACTCAGTCGTCCAGTCAAACTCGTCGTAATCATCGTCTTCGTCGTCCTCAAACTCTTCTTCATCTAGGACGTCCTCCTCCAGAACCTCTTCTGCCTGCTTGGCCAGAAGAAATTCCTTACGACTCTCGGTCACTGCTCGCCGCAGTTCCTCGCCCTTGACCGGGCAGTTGAGCATTTGGGCGATGCGGTCGATTTTTTTTGCCACGGCATCCTCCAACGCATCGGCTATAGGCCGATAGTGCGCGCTTTCGGGGGTGGATGCCAAATCGCAGAGCTCCTGACTTCTCAGTTTTTCTTCAATTCCTTAAGCCGGGCCGCGAGATTTTCCTTGGGAAAGCGTTTGTGTAATGTCGCCAACAATTCATCCGCCTCACGTGCCTGACCGGCGTTCTGCAGGCGAACCACTTCAAGCAACTGCTCATCCAGGGTTTTCACCGGCGCGGCGGCGCGTTTGCTGACTTTTGCTTCCTCGGCCATTTCGACACTGATCGATTCGCTCTGCGCGGGGGCGGCAAAATCGGCCATCGGCGCGGCTGGGGCAGCCAACGAGCGCGCAACTGACGACGGTGCTTGCGCTGCCTCTTTTTTGGCAACCGGGGCAGATGCTTTGGGGGCGAAGTCGTAACTCGGTACTTGCTCCGGTGTGCGTTGCACCAGCGCCAGCATCAGCGCGACACCGACAAGGCTGGCAAATGCGACCTGCCAACGAGGTTTCTGGCAAGCCTGAACCCAGCGCTGCCACAGACTCGGTTTCGGCGCTGGGACTTCACGCTGTGCGGCAGTCAGGATGAACGCATCAAGATGGCTCGGCGGTTCGGCGGTCGAATGCTCACGGAAATGCTGAAGCATTTCATCGTCTGGTGTTTTGCGGGCGTCAGTCATGTCAGTACCTCCTCGGCCAGCAGCCGACGCAGTTTTTGCTGGGCGTAGCGCAAGCGGCTTTTGACGGTTTCCAGCGGTGTTTCGGTGAGGGTGGCGATCTGCGGCAGGTCGAGATCGCCATGGGCGCGCAGCAGGAACACTTCGCGCTGGTCGGTGGGCAAGGTTTGCAGGGCAGATTCAAGGCGCTGGTTGTCGCGGCTCAGGCTCAGCAGTTGTTCGGGATCGGCGGCGTCATCGGCCAGGGCGTGGGTTTGTTCGTCATAGCTGTCGTGCAAGGGGTTGTGGATTCCGTGTTTGCGCCAGTGATCGATCAGGCGATTGCGGGCGATCTGGTAAAGCCAGGTACGAAAATTCGCCCGGCCTTGTGGCTGACTGGTGCTGCGGATCAGGCTCAGCCAGGTTTCCTGGTAGACCTCCTCGGCGAGTTCGGATTTGCCGCTGAGGCCTAGCAGGAAACGATAAAGACCTTGCCGGTGACGGGCGTACAGAATCTCGAACGCCGGCCCGTCGCCTTTTCGGTAACGGGCCAGCAGTGATTCGTCGCTCGGTTCAAGAGCAGACATGTCAGTTGTAGCCTCCTTTAACCGGTTCGCTGTTGGATGCAGTGGTGGTTCGCAGGCTTTGCGCCAGTTCCACCAATTGCACGAACTCAGAACGCAGACCGAATGGATCATCACCCCGCGCACCGCGAGCCAACGCCTGCGTGTCCTTCAGGCTGAAATCACCCGTATAACGCCCGTCCTTGAGCTGCTGGGAAAACGCCGCCACGGCCGCCGCAAATCTAAGGTCGTCACTGGCCTTGCCTTCCGAACCAGCGGCAATCGGCCGTTCGATCAAGCGACTGTTCCCACCTTCCGGCAGCTGATAACGCACACGCAGCATCGCCAATTCTCCAGACTTTGCCGAAGTGGCTGACTCAGCGCTGCCATACCGCAATGGTTCCAACCAGCCCTTCTCACCCTTCGGAACAATTTCGTACAACGCCGTGACCGTATGCCCTGCACCGATTTCACCGGCGTCGACCTTGTCGTTGCTGAAATCCTCACGCTTCAACGCGCGATTCTCATAGCCGAGCAACCGATACTCGCTGACCTGCGCCGGGTTGAACTCCACTTGCAGTTTCACGTTCTTCGCCACCACCGCGAGGGTCGAACCGAGCTGATCCACCAGCACTTTGCGCGCCTCGCGCAGGTTGTCGATGTACGCATAGTTGCCATCGCCGGCATCGGCCAGTTGTTCCATCAGGTGTTCATTGTAGTTATCCACACCAAAACCCAGGGTGGTCAGGGAAACGCCGGTCTTGCGTTTATCCACAGCCATTTGCTTGAGGCTGTCGAAGTCGCTGATGCCGACGTTGAAGTCGCCGTCGGTGGCCAGCAGGATGCGGTTGATGCCTTTGGGGATAAACGCTTGCTGCGCCATTTGATAGGCCAGCTCGATGCCCGACGCCCCGGCGGTGGAACCGCCCGCCGTCAATTGATCGATGGCTGTGCGAATTTTCGCTTTTTCCCGTCCGGAAGTTGGCTCCAGCACCACACGCGAATCGCCGGCGTAGACCACCAGCGACACCCGGTCCTGCGCGCGCAATTGATCGACCAGCAATTTCAGCGTGCTTTTGACCAGCGGCAGCCCCTCGCGACGGTCCATCGAGCCGGACACGTCCACCAGAAACACCAGATTCGCCGGGGCCAGTTCAGCCACCGCACGGTCCGATGCCTTGATGCCAATGCGCAGCAAGCGGGTGTGCGGGTTCCACGGCGACGGCGCCAGTTCGGTGGTCACACCAAACGGCGAGCCATCGGTGGGCAACGCGTAGTCGTAGGGGAAGTAATTGACCATCTCCTCCAGGCGCACCGCACCTTCTGGTGGCAGTCGGCCTTGATTGAGCAGGCGGCGGACATTGGCATAAGCGCCGGTGTCGACGTCGGCGCTAAAGGTCGAAACCGGCGCCTCGGCGACGCTGTGAATCGGGTTATCCGCCAGCGCCTGATACTGCTCGCGCTGCTCATCCTGATAACCCGGCGGCGCAGATTCTGGCGCGAAACTTGCCATCGGTGCCGGACTCATGCCGCGTTTGGCCAGGGTCGCATCGGCCATGATCGCCTCACTGCGCACCAGCTCATGTTGTGCAGGAGACGCAACTGAAGGGGATTCAGGCTTGGACGAAACACCGCAACCGGCAACGGCCAGCAGCAACCCGACGGTGAAACCCTGGGCGGCCGGGCGGAGGAAATGCAGAGGGAGGGACATGGGGGCTGACCTCAGGAGGAAATTGATCCATTCATCCTCTGAGACGGGCAGCCTCACTGGTTCGGGTTAAACCCGCTGAAAAAAACTTCAGCGGTGATAACGCCGCACCACGCTGCTGTTTTTCAGCACATGACCTTTGATTTTTTCCAGCAGTTGCGCGCGGGTCAGACCGGCCGGCAACGCGTCTGGAGCAAGGTCCAGGGCGTAGAGCTGGATGATGTAGTGGTGGGAACTGTCGCCGACCGGCGGGCAAGGACCGATGTAGCCGATGGTGCCTTTGCTGTTGCTGCCGCCCACGCCTTCAAACGCAGACTTGGCGCCAACACCGGCCGGAATCAGGCGGGTCGCGGATTTGATGCCGTAATGAATCCAGTGGTCGGAACCCAACCCTTTCTGACCGTCCGGGTCGTGCATGACGATGGCGTAACTCTGGGTGCCCGCAGGGCCAGCGGTCCAGCTCAGGGCCGGGGACTGGTTCTTGCCGCCACAACCGGCCGCATCGCTGGCCGCCGCCGAAGTGAACAGACGGTTGTCGGTGACACCGGGAATGCTGACGGTGAAGCGTTCTGCGGCCTGCGCCGGAAACTGCACGCAAAGGGCGACGGCAACGGCCGCCAGCCAAGGGTTCAGAGAGGTCAATCGGGTCATACCGGAGCACCTTGTGCGGGTGGGGCCGTGGTCGGCGTGCAAACTATAGCCGGACCGTTCGCGCGGTGGCAGTGGGAATTGGCTGAACCTCGGGATAAGCGCCAAACTCATAAGTGAAACGCTTGCCTGGAGAACGATCATGGCACTGCACCGCGTCGCCCGTTTTGCCGATGTGTCCGAGAACCGAGGCCTGGAAGTCCGGATTGGCGACACCAAGATCGTCTTGCTGCGGGCCGGCGCCCAATTGCGCGCCTATCAGGGTGAATGCCCGCACGCCGGGGCGCCGCTGGCCGAAGGTGCGCTGTGTCACGGGCGTCTGATTTGCCCGTGGCACAAGGCAGCGTATCGGATCGAGGACGGTGCGCTGTGTGAACCGCCGTCGCTGGACAGCCTCAAGCGCTATCCCCTGGAGGTGCGCGACGACGAAGTCTGGGTCGACGATCAGCCGCTGGACGATGCTCACACCCCGCCGGCCGATGACGAACGTACGTTTGTGATCATCGGTGCCGGCGCCGCTGGCACGGCGGGTGCGGCGGCGCTGCGCGAAAAGGGTTTCGGTGGCCGTGTGCTGCTGATCGACCGCGAGCCTGACGCCGGTTACGACCGTACGGTGTTGAGCAAATTCGTGATCGCCGGGGAAATGCCGCTGGAAGAAGTCCCGCCACTGCGCGATGAAAACTTCTATCGCGAGCAACGCATCGATCGCATAAACGGTGAAGTGGCGAGCCTGGATGCACAAAACCGGACGGTGCAGCTCAAGGACGGCCAGACATTGACCTATGACGCCGCGCTGATCGCCACGGGCGGCACACCGAACGCTCTCGACATTCCCGGCGCCGACCTGCCTCAGGTGTTCTTGCTGCGCTCGAAAGACCAGGCCCAACGGATTCTGAGCGCCGCCAAACCCGGCCAGCGGGCAGTGATCATCGGCGACAGTTTTATCGCGATGGAATCCGCTGCGGCGCTACGCGAATACGGCCTGGACGTCACCGTCCTGGCCCGCCACGCGGTGCCCTTCGCCAAACAGTTCGGCGAAACGGTCGGCAAGGCGATTCTTGCCCACCACGTGGCCCACGGCGTGGTGTTTCATACGGAGGGCGAAGCCGCGCAGATCGAAGGCACGAACAAGGTCGAAGCGGTGCGCCTGGATAACGGTCAGCGCTTTCCGGCGGATTTGGTATTGGTCGGCATTGGCGTCAGCCCGGCCACCGGGCCGTTCAAGGATTTGCCCACGGAAAAGGATCAGTCACTGAAGGTCGACGGCGGGATGCGCGTGACCGAAGGGCTTTGGGCGGCTGGCGATATCGCCACCTTCCCGCTCAATGGCCAACCGCAACGAATCGAGCATTGGCGCCTGGCGCAACAGCAGGCGAGGATCGCAGCGATGAACATGCTGGGCGGTGATGAGCATTACCTGAATGTGCCGTACTTCTGGACCTGGCACTTCGGCAAGAACTACGACTACCTCGGTCACGCCGAAGCCTGGGACGAAGTCGAGTTCGAGGGTGATCCGTACCATCCACCCTTTATCGGCCTGTTCGGCAAGAATGGTGTGGTAACCGCCGCCATCGCCTGCGATGAAGAGCGGGCGATGGCAATGCTGGCCGAACAGATGAAGCAGCCGCTGCCGGTTGACGAGGCATGGAGGCTGATTCGGGACGTCTAGGCGTTACTGAACAACGCCCGCACCACCGAGTTTGCTCATCACAAAGCCGATAAACTCTTCGAGGGTCATTTTCTGGCCGTTGAACTCCACCTGGTTGTTGGCGTAGTGCAGTTTGCTGACGATGTTAGTGCCGTCCAGCCTGGCGAACTGCGTACCGACCGCCATGGCGCCGAACATGTCGGCGGTGGCCGTGGCTTGATCGGCAACGACCTTCACGTCGGCCTGGCCATCGATCTGGCTCTGGACGCTGAGCAAATCAACCAGCATCGGTTTGGACACCTGGATATTGACGTCCAGCAGGGCAATCAACTGTTTGGTCAGTTGATCCGGCGTCAGGTCCAAAGATTGTGGCTTGGTCAGGTCGAGCACCAGGTTGGCGCGACTTTCACCGTTGGCGGTGGTGAACGACAGGTTTTCCAGAGCCACTTGCGGGCCGGCTGCCAGCAGTTTCTCCAGACCGGTTTTCACCTGAGCCTCTTCTTCCGGGGTCAAGACCAGTTCGGGGGCAGGTTCGCCAGCTGCAACCGCTTCGGCGGCGGCCTTCTCGTACGGTTGCAGTTTGGTCTGGTAGATCTGCATCAACGACATCGTGGATGGAATGTCGAGGTTCTTCAGGCTCATGGCCATCTGTGCGGAGCCGACCGTCTTGCCGTTCAGGGACACTTCACCGATCTTGTAATCGGCACGCCCGGAAGCGCTGGTGCCCGACTCTTCGGTCTGGTTCTTCATTTCAAATTTCTTGATGCCCAACACCGACTGTTGCGCGCCGAACGTGGTTTTGCTGTCGCTGAGTTCGACGGTGTTCTCGCCGGTGTAAAAGCCGTAGGTACTTTTGACGAGATTGCTGGCCAGGGTCAGGCCGCTCAATTCGACTTTCACCGGTGTCTGGTCTTCAGCCACGGTGGTCAGTGTGAGGTTGTCCATGTAGCCGTTGGCTTTGACTTTCTGCGCCTGGGCGTTGGCGGCGACCTCGAGGTTCAGGCCGGAAAATTTCAGGTGGGACTTGTCGTCCAGCGCGACATCCAGCGGCAGCAGTTCGAGGGTGCCGTTGGTGGCGTTGTCATAGCCGATGTTGACCACGCCGGTGAGCGGCGATTTGTCCTTGGCAGCGGCGAACCACTTCTCGGTGACCGGGGTTTTTTCCAGTTCGTAGTGACTGGTGGCCATGACCGGCAGCAATTTCAGCGACATCAGGCGCGAGAGCGGCAGCGGACCGTGTTCGATGCGGTCGGTGAAAAGCAGTTCGACCGGTGCTTCGCCGAACATCTCGCCCTGGCCCTTGAGGCGGTATTGCGCGGTGCTGCTGAATACGTGGCGTTCAAGCGATACCAGTTCCAGCGACGCGGTGCCGTTGGAACCGACCAGCGCGGCTTGCAGCTCTTTGTTGGCGTCGGCGATCGAGGTGTTCAGCACCCCTTCGAGTTTGGTGCCGGTGAACCAGGCACCGCCGGCGCTGATTGCACCGATGGCCACGACGATTCCAAGAAGCACGCCTGCTGATTTATTCATGAATGACCCGTTCAATGTCCGTTGTTTGAGTGTGGTCGTCTTCCCTGAACCCATTTCGGGTTGCGGTCACGACTGCGTGAAAAGTGCGAAGGAGATTAGCATCAGGCGTACCGGGCGGCCCAATGTTTAAAGGTTAAAGAGTGTCTATGGACCGCGCGGAGGGTTTGAGGGTTTCGGCGGAAATGAAATCGCCTTCGCGGGCAAGCCTCGCTCCTACAAGGTTTGCGTCGTTTACACATATCGTGCTCGACGCAAACCTGTAGGAGCGAGGCTTGCCCGCGAAGGCGTCAGAACTGACGAAACTGATTCAGGAATACTGCACTTCCATCTCATCCAGCTGATGATCAAAGCTTTTCAGCCGCGCCGTCCACGTATAAACCAGCACTTCAAAATCCCGATTGATCACCGCCCCGCCCGTCACGTCCGCGCGTGGGTCGCAGAAATCCAGCTGATAGCGTTCGCGTGCCATGGCGGCGGCGACATCGGAGAGTTCACGGGCGTTATTCAACCAGTGCCAGTCGTCCTCGGACACTTGTTTGTCGAGGGCCAGGCATTGCTTCTTCAAGGTTTCGAGGCTTTTTTCCAGCGGTGTGCCGGTGAGTTCGCCCATGACTTCCTGGAACGTGCGCCCCGGTTGCCAGTAACTGCCCCAGAAGTAACGATCGAACACCGTTTCGACCCGGCGCAAAGCGACCTTGGTGTCCCAGATCAGCACCAGGGTCTTGCCTTGTTCGAGTTGTCTTTTTTTGATGCGCTGCCCCTGGAACGAAGCCCAGGCCACCACCACGATCGCCATCACTGCGATCAGCGCCGCAGCGCTATCGAGAAACACCAGCGCCTTGTCGATCTGGTGGGCCAGCATGATGCCGTAGAAATAGGTGGCCGACAGCAATACCAACGCCGCAATAGCGCACCAGAAGCCGGGAGCATAAGGGTTTTTCATTGTTGGAATCCCCATGACCAACGCGAGCCTTGATTGATGAGTTCGACGCGCGACCTCATCAAGTCAAAGCATAGCAACGGCCTCAGGGTTTGCCGGTATTCGAGCCTTGCGTTCGTCCGCTTTCCCAGCCGCCGCCCAGCGCCAGGAACAGATCGATCTGGCTCAACGCAACCTGAGTGTTGGCGGCGGCCAGTTGTGCCGTGACGTCGGTGTAGGTGCGGGTCGCTTGCAGGTCGGCCAGGAACGACTCGCGGCCGGCCTGGAAGAAACGGTGCGTCTGGTCGGCGGCCAGTTTCGCCGATTGTTCGGCGTCCGCCAGGGCTTCTCGACGCTGCAGCAACGCCGAGTACTGCGCCAGGCTGGTCTGGGTTTCACGTATGGCGTTGAGAACGACACCATCAAAGTGCGCCAGCGTCGCCTGGGTCACGGCTTCAGCTTCGCGGATTCGCGCCCGGGCTCCGTTGGTCGGCACGCTCCAGCTCAGCGACGGGCCGAAGCCCCAGCGATTGGTGGAAGGCTCGCCGAGGTTTTCCAGAATGCCGACGGTGCCGATGGTCGCGCCGATGCGGATGTCCGGGTACAGCTCACCGGTGGCGACGCCGATACCGGCCGTCGCAGCGGCCAGCCGACGCTCAGCCTGGCGGATATCGGGGCGACGCTTGAGCAGTGAGGCACCATCGCCCACCGGCACCAATTGCGCGATTTTCGGCAGCTGCGCGCAACTGGAGGTGCCGGCCGGCAATTGATCGACCGGTTTGGCCAGCAGCATCGACAGACGGAACAGCCCGGCTTGACGCGCAGCCTCGTAGCGCGGCATCTCGGCGCGCAGGGACTTGAATTGGGTTTGCGAACGGGTGACCTGGGTTTCATCGCCTCGACCGGCGTCGCGCAGGCGCTGGATCAGTGTGGTGCTCTGCGATTGCAGGTCGAGGGAGTGCTGGGCAATTTCCCGTTCTTCGTTGGCCGCACACACTTGGGTGTAGGCCCGCACCACATCGGCCACCAACGTGATACGTGCGGTATCGGCGGCGGCCTGGGTCGCATCGGCATTGGCCTTGGCCGCTTCGATGCCGCGCTTGAGCGTGCCGAACAGATCGAACTGGTATGAAGCGCTGATGCCGATATCACCGATGTTGGCCACCGGCACTTTCTCAGGCAACAGGAACGCTTCGCCGGACTCCTGCAAACGCTCGGCGCCCATTTTTATGCCACCGCTCCAGCCTCCGGCGGCCTCGGCTTCATCGACCTGCGCGCGAGCCCGCAGCAGGCTGGCGGCCGCCACACGCAGATCGGTATTGGACGCCAACGCTTGCTGGACCAGTTGATTAAGCCGAGGGTCCTGATACAGCCGCCACCAATCGGCGGGCACCGGCGCCGAGACCACCGGTTTGCCGTCCACGGCCAGTTCACCCTGAAAATCTTCGCGGTGAACGGCGGCCTCTTCCGGCAGTTGATAATCCGGCCCGACCGTCTGGCACGCCGACAGCAGCAAACTCAATCCGGCAATCGCCAAACCCGAGGCCCTGCTCATTTGGCCGGCTCCTGCTGCTGGTCGCCGATGATCGACACCGTCGCGGTGCGCCCGGCAATCATGCGGAAATCCGCCGGCACGTCATCGAAGGCGATCCGCACCGGAATACGCTGCGCCAGCCGCACCCAGCTGAACGCCGGGTTGACGTTCGGCAGCAGGTTGCTGCCGCTGCTGCGGTCACGGTCTTCGATGCCGGCGACGATGCTTTCCACATGGCCGCGCAGGCGAGCGCGGTCGCCGATCACGCGAATGTCGACTGACTGGCCGACATGAATGCCGTCGAGTTTGGTTTCTTCGAAATAGCCGTCGATGTGAAAGGAATTGCTGTCCACCACCGACAACACCGGGCGCCCGGCGGTGACGAATTCCTGCGTACGCGGCGCACGGTCGTTGACGTAGCCATCCACCGGGCTGCGGATGGTCGAGCGGTCGAGGTTGAGCTGGGCGCTGTCCACCGCCACTTGCGCTTCCATCAGCGCCACTTCGGCGCGGGCGACTCGTGATTGGCTCTCTTCCAGTTGCTCGCCCGGCACCAGATTGCCGAGGCCACGGTTACGCTTGGCTTCGCGTTGCGCTTGCGCCAGGGTTTCCTGACGGTCGGCGACTGCTGCTTTGGCTTGGCGCAAGGCGAGTTTGAAACGGTCCTGATCGATGCTGAACAGCACCTGGCCGCGTTTCACCAACTGGTTGTCGCGCACGTCCACTTGCTGAATCAGCCCGGACACGTCCGGGGCGATCTGCACGATGTCAGCGCGAATGTGCCCGTCGCGGGTCCACGGCGCGAACATGTAATACATCACCATGCGCCAGACCACAACAACGGCGAAGGTCACGATCAGCAGGGTCAGGACCACGCGACCAAGGGTCAGAAAAGGTTTTTTCATGTCATCAGGTATCGACTGAGTGAGTCCACGGCGCCGAGCAGCAAAGCGTAGAGAGCCACGTTGAACAATGCCCGGTGCCAGACCAGACGGTAAAAGTGCAGGCGCGTCAGCAACCCGTGCACCAGCAGGTAAATCACATAGGTAATACCCATCAGCACCAGCAGCGTGGGCAGGAACACCCCGCTGATATCCAGATCACCGATCATAAAGGCGCTCCATCGATGCCATGGGGAAGCGGTTCTTCGAGGTCGCCGGTGCCGAGGAATTCCACACCGGGCAGCAAGGCCAGACGCAAGCCGCTCAAGGCGTGCAGCAGGTGCAGGCGGGCGCCGTCATCGCATTCGCGGTTCAGGGCGCGGCGCGCGCGGTCCATGGTCATCAACAACGCACTGGGCGCCGGCAAACGTTCGCCAGCCTTGAGGCAGGCTTTGAAATACTCGCCGACCTCGGCCACCACTTGGTGCAGCAATGCCTGCGGTACGCCGAACACTCGCGGCGTGTAGGCCAGCAAGTCGAGCAAGTTCAAGGCCACGCGCACTTCGCGCAACGCGATGCCGGTGTCCTGGCCGGTCATGGCCAGGCGCGGCAAATGCTGCATCAAACGGTCAAGCACCTGCACACCCAAGCGGCGATGCTCGGCCAGGGAGGCCGGTTCGGTGAGGCTGACGATGTCGCGCCAACTGAAACGGGTCAGGCGCTTGGCCGCCAGTTCTGCGCCGAACGGCCGGGCGATCAGGGTCCAGACAAACGCGAACAGCAAACCGACCGGGCCGGCCAGGTTGGAATTGGCGAAGCTGAGGAAATCCGCGTCGTAAGCGCCCTGGATACTGATGAAGGACGAGGTGTTGACCAGCGTCAGCAGCATGCCCAGGTAAAACTGCGGCTTGACCGTCAGGGTGCCGATGCAAATGAACGGCACGGCGAACGCCAGCACCAGCATCGGGAAATCATGCAGGTTAGGCAGCACCAGGAACAGGTAAAGACTGGCGAACAGCACCGACATCGCCGTCCAGAAAAAGAACCGGTAAATCTGCGGCGCCGGGTCGTCCATCGACGCGAAAAAGCTGCACGCCACCGCCGCCAGAATCACCGCGCTGCCGCCGTCGGTCCAGCCGAGCAGAATCCACAACACCGAGGCGACAATGATCGCGGTGACCGTGGACGCCGCCGAATAAAACATCAGCCCACGGTCGAGAAACGGCGACAGGCGACCGAGGCGCCAATGCCGGTACACCGCGCGCCAACTGTCCTGGCTTTCGCACTGTATGGCGTATTGCAGGCTGCGGCAGTCCTGCCACAAATCGACCCATTCGCCGAGACGGTACAGCGCGTTGGAGAACAGCAATTGCTTGCGATCATCCAGCGCTTCGGCAGTGGGTTGCAGTGCTTCGAGTTGATCTTTCAGCGCTTGCCAGCGAGCGAGGTCGGCGTCTTTGTGGTCAAGCCATTCGGTGGCGGCGGCCAGTAATGGCGCGAACTTATCCACAAGCTCCGGCGTGCGCCGCTCAAGGGCGTAAAGCGCGTCATCGAGCGCGTCGATCACCGGCAGCAGATGAATCATTCGGCCGCGCAGTTCCTTGGTATTGCGCACGGTTTGCGGGCGCGCGCCTTCGTGCGGCAACTGGCCGATCATCAATTCCAGGGTGTTGAAGGTCGCGACCATCGACGAGCGCAGCGCGCTGACTTCGTCCGGCTGCACGTTGCGGCTGAGGAATCGCAGGCTGTAGGTCGAGGCATCGGCAAACCATTTGTTCACCGAATCGTTGAACACCGGTGCCAGCCGCCGCGGCCAGAACATCGCGCCGACCACCGCCGCGACGGCGATGCCGAGGAAGATCTCTTCAGTCCGCGCTTCAGCGACATCCCACACCGCCAACGGGTTATCCACCACCGGCAAGGCGATCAGCGGCAGGGTATAACCGGCAAGCATCAACGCGTAACTGTTGGCGGTACGCAGGTGCAGCGACAGGAACAGCAGAATCCCGGTCCACAGCGCGATAACAATCACCAGCACATAGGGGCTCTGAACAAACATCGGCACGAAAAAAACTGCCGCCGCCGCACCCAGAAACGTACCGACCGCGCGGTACAACGCCTTGGAACTGGTGGGGCCGACAAACGGACTGGAAACGATGTAGACCGTGGCCATCGCCCAATACGGACGCGGCATTTGCATGAGCATGGCGATGTATAGCGCGATCATCGACGCCGCGAAAGTGCGCACGCCGTAGAACCAGTCCCGCGCCGGGGGAACGCCGGTAAAAAATCCGCTCAAGGGTTCACCACCGACGGAGCGTTGGCCGCCTCAAACGCTTTCAATACCCGCAACGCGGCCTCCAGATCACTCGGGGCGATGCCTTCCAGCACTTCATTACGCAAGCGCACCAACTCGATTTCGACGGCCTGCACCAATTCCCGACCGGTGTCGGTCAGGCTCAGGCATTTGGCGCGACGGTCATGGGCATCTTCGGTGCGACGAACGTAGCCGGCATGACACAACTGATCGAGCAGCCGCACCAGCGAAGGGCTCTCCATCCCGGCTGCCTGCGCCACCGTCACCTGCCGCACACCCTCGCCCAACCGCCCGATCATCAACAACGGAACGGCGCAGGCTTCGGAGATTCCATAGTTGACCAGCGTGGTCTGGCAGATCTTCCGCCAATGCCGGGCGGCCACCACCATGGAGCTGCTGATGTTCATCTGGAGAGCGTCGAGTTTTTTTGGCACGAGCGGAAAGACACACTGTTAGTTTGCTAACTATCAATATGTCATTTGAGGGGAAAGTTGGTCAAGTTTTGAAACAATTTTTAGGAAGATGATCGGTTTTTAGCCGCCTCGCCCTTTCCTCAGCAACACATCCAGTTGATCCACCACCTCCGCCCAATCCGCGTCATCCAGAATGTCGTCGCGCAAAAACTGCGCTTGGCTCGGGCTCCAGAAAAAGGCGTCGGCCAAATGCAGTTCAGGCTTGAGCGGTGAATGGGTGGCGATGAATTTATCGATGCTTTCGGCGTCATCGGGCAGGCCGAGTTGTTTGAACAGTGAAGGGAGGGTGTGGGTTGGGGATTCCATGTCGGGCTCCTGGGTATTGGCTGATGATGGGTGACTGCTGCGCAGTCAATCGCGGGCAAGCCTCGCTCCTACAATGGACTGCGTAATCCTGTAGGAGCGAGGCTTGCCCGCGAAGGCGATGTCACTGTCGCCGCAAAACTCAACTACTCAACTCCCGCACCTCGGCATGCGGCACCATTTTCAGGAACTCCGGCACGCTCATGTGCAGCAGGTTGTTGTGGTTGCCTGCCTCCAGATAGATGTCGTTCTGCCGGGTCAGCAAGGGGTCGATGACCATGTCCAGGCCATAGGACTCACCCAACGCCGGCACCGCGCCGCGTTCGCAGTCTTCGAACAGATGCGCCAGGGTGCTTTCCCGGGTGATCTGCCACTCGCCGCTGCTGCGCACTTTGCTCAGGTCCAGGTGACGACTCGCCGGCAGCACGGCCATCAGGAAATGACCGTGGTGGTCGTCGAGGATCACCGACTTGGCCACCCGTTCGGCAGGAATGCCCGCGACCCGCGCCGTTTCAAGGCTGCTGGCCGAGTGTGGGTGGGTAACGATGTCAAATTCGCAGTGCGCCTTTTCCAGGCTGCGCTGCATGGTTCTTGCCATACGCATGATGCACCTCGGTGTCCGCAACAACGTTCACGGACAATGAATAAACCTGTTCTCACCATTGAAAAGTCTAGGCCCGCTGGCGTCTTCGCGTGGGAAATCTGCCCGCCGGAACACCGTCGACAACTGTACAAAATTCGTACAACCCTCAGCTCGACTAGACTGTATTTAGCGATGGGCGCCAGCGGGAACGCGGACTGAACGGATGGGTGAGGCGCTCTCAGGTTCATCGTCGGAACGCCGCCCGGAACAGGCTCGCTCCTATAAGGAGGGTCAAGTGAACATTCGTTGCTGTGCAGTCGCATTACTGCTGGCCCTGAGCGGGTCGGCGTTCGCGACGGACACAATCGTGCTGATTCCCAACCCCATCGGAATCTGGCTGATCACATTCGGCATCGCGTTCCTGATCGCCGAAGCCGCCTTGCCCAATTACGGCGTGATCGGGTTGGGCGGGATTGTGATGTTCGTCATCGGCGCGGTGATCCTGAGCAACACCGAAGTGCCTGTGCCATTGATGATCGGCCTGGGGCTGATCAGCGCGTTGTTGTTGATCTTCCTGGTGATCCACGCCCTGAAAACCCGACCGCGCCAAATCGTCAGTGGCGATGCCGGACTGGTGGGCAGCGTGGCCCCGGTGATGTCGTTGCAGCCCGGCAATGCCTGCAACGGCTGGGTGCATCTGCAAGGCGAAAAGTGGCAAGTACTCAGCGCCACGCCACTGCAACCCGGGCAACAGGTCCGGGTGGTGGCACGCAAGGGATTAGTGCTGAAAGTGGCCGCGGCTGACGCGGCGCCGGATGGAGAATAACCATGGGCCTGCAACTGGGTTTTGCCGCGCTGCTGCTGTTGGTGATTGCACTGGCGGGATCGACTTTTCGCATCCTGCGCGAATACGAGCGCGGGGTGGTGTTCCAGCTCGGTCGTTTCTGGCAAGTCAAAGGCCCCGGCCTGATCCTGTTGATTCCGGTGGTCCAGCAAATGGTCCGCGTCGACTTGCGTACCGTGGTGCTCGACGTGCCACCTCAAGACGTGATCACCCGCGACAACGTTTCGGTCAAGGTCAATGCAGTGCTGTACTTCCGCGTGCTCGACCCGCAGAAGGCGATCATCCAGGTCGAAGATTTCCTGATGGCCACCAGTCAACTGGCCCAGACCACCTTGCGCGCGGTGCTCGGTAAACACGAACTCGATGAACTGCTGGCCGAGCGCGAACGGCTGAACATCGACATCCAGCAAGTGCTCGATGCGCAGACCGACGCCTGGGGCATCAAGGTCGCCAACGTCGAAATCAAGCACGTAGACCTCAACGAATCGATGGTCCGCGCCATCGCCAAGCAGGCCGAAGCCGAGCGGGAACGTCGGGCCAAGGTCATCCACGCCGAAGGCGAATTGCAAGCCTCGGAAAAACTCATGCAGGCCGCCGAAATGCTTGGCCGTCAGCCGGGCGCCATGCAATTGCGGTACATGCAGACCCTGAGTTCGATAGCCGGGGACAAGAGTTCGACCATCGTTTTCCCGCTGCCCATCGAGCTGCTCAAAGGCATGGCGGATTTGTCGAAACCTTGAACAATCAGCCTTTGGGCAACACGGCGCACTCGCCGAGCCAGGTCAGTAAACGGTCGAGACAGGCTTCGACCGACTGCGCCCCGGTGTCGAGTACCAGCGCAGCGGACGGGGGCGGTTCATAAGGCGCGGAAACCCCGGTAAACCCGGCCAAATCACCGCGACGTGCGCGGGCGTAATGACCTTTGGGGTCACGCCGCTCGCACACCGCCAGTGATGCGTTGCACCAGACTTCGCGGTAATCCTCGCCCAGACGCGTGGCAAATAACTCACGTAACTCCAGCAACGGCGCGATCATCGCCAGAATCACGATGTGCCCGTTCTCCACCAGCAATGCCGCCACTTCGCTGGCACGGCGAATATTTTCCTGGCGATCGCTGTCAGCAAAACCCAGATCACGATTGAGCCCGACCCGCAGCCCATCGCCGTCGAGCACGACGCTCTGCACGCCGCGTTCGAACAATTCGGCGTGCAGCGCCTGGGCCAGGGTCGACTTCCCCGCTGCCGGCAAACCGGTCAGCAAAATCACCGTGCCGCGATGGCCGTTGCGGGCTTCACGTTGTGCCCGGCTGATGCTCGCCGTCGGCGCCTGCAGGTTATTGAGTCTGGACATGCGTCACCGGCACCGTGATGTCGCCCGCCGCCCACGCTGATTCGCGATTGGCCAACGCGGTGGCGATGGACTGGACTTCGGTGGACTGCACCTGGTCCGGCAGCGGATCGAGCCCCGCGCTGGCAAAAATCTGCCCGTACGCGTTGCGCAGATCGGCGTACGACAGGTCGCGGCGCAGATCGGCCTGCAAGGTGTTCAACTCGCCCTGAATCAAGTCCAGTTCGCCCAGCCCCGCCGCCTGATAGCGATTGCGCAGTTGGCCGACAATCTGCCCGTCAATGTCCGACAGTTGCTGATTGGTCTTGAATTGCCGCAGCGCCTCGCGGTAGTTGGCGTTGGCCACATAGAGCTGCGCCAGCACCGCAATCGACATGGCCTGACGGCGCGCCGTGGCCACTTCTTCACCGGCCTTGGCGACGTTGATCGCCGCCGGTGCCGAGATCACGTTGAACAGGTTCCAGGTCACCTTCACGCCGTAGTCGGCCCAACCCTGCTCCACCAGGAAGGAGTTGCTGTCGTAATGCCCGCCAGCGGAGAACTCCAGCCCCGGCAGCAGACGCAGCATGGCTTTGCGGGTTTCGGCGGCGCTGATGCGGCTCTGGTAATCCTGCTCACGCAGTTCCGGGCGGCTGGTCAGGGCTTCCTGCTCCAGGCTGGCGAGGTCGACCTTGAGTTCCGGGATGACGTAGTCGTCCTGGGTCGCCAGGGTCAGTTCGGTACCCAGCGGCAGATTGATCAGGGTCGCCAGTTCGGTTTTCGCCAGCGACAGGGCGCGGCGCTGTTCTTCGAGTTGGCGCGTGGCTTCGATCAGCGAGCGTTGATATCCCAACGCCTGGATCGGATCGCCGATGCGCTGCTGGCTCATGCTCTGGCTGTTGCCGCGCGCGGTCTCGACCCGGGACATGAGGCTGTCGATCTGCTTGAGCAAGCGCTCGGCGGCCATGGCTCGCCAATAGGCCGAGCGCACGTCCTGAACGATGGTGTTGATCACTTTGCGCCGGCGTTCCTGAACGATCAGCCGCTGGTCGCCCTGTTGCTTGGCGCTGATGTAACTGACGCCGAAATCGAGCACGTTCCAGACCATGGTCAGGTCTGCCACTTCACGATCGCGGTCCTGTGAAGTCGACGGTTCCAACGACTGGGTGCCGGTCCGCACGCTCTGGCTGCTGGAGGCGCTGACGTTGTTGCGGCCGACATAACCAGCGTCCAGCGCCATGCGCGGCAACATGTCGAAACTGGCGAGGTCGAGTTGGCGCTTGGCCAAGGCCTCTTCCATGATCTTGAGCCGGCCTTCGAGGTTGTACTTCACCGCGCGGGCCATGGCCTGATGCAGGGTCAGCGGACCGCTGAGCGGTTCCTGACCCTTGTACATGCTTTGCAGATCGCTTCGGGCGCGCTGTTCGCTGACGCTGCGTTCGATCGGTTCACTTTTGACGGCACATCCACTGATCGCCAACGCGAGCAGACTGGCGACAAACAACTGCTGACTTCTCTTCATCCTTGACTGCCCCTGGGTGACGCACTGCTTTAAGTATTTCAGGCCTGCATTTCGCTGATGCCGGCCTGTTTCAAAGCAGCGGCCAGGTCGTTGACCTGCCGTTGCTCGGTGTCTTTGAGCTGTTGCAATTGCTGGACGAGGCTCGGCGCGCCAAACACGCCGCGCAGCCCCTGTGAAACATCACCGGCCTTGATCGAATGGTTGCCAAAGGAACTCAGCGAGTCTCGCTCGTTACCGGACTCCTGATTAAACAGACTCGACAACGTGCTGGTGCTGAAAACCCCGCCATCGCCACCACCGAAACCAAGGAAGCCGTGGCCTGCACCTTCACCGCCGCTGTCGCTGCTGCTGAACACCTGCGCGATGAAACTCTGCGCCAGCGCGCCGTTGTTCATGAAGATGTCGCCCAACGGCCGAATGCCATTGCCGATCACCCGGTCCTCGAACAACGGGGCAAACGTCAGCGGCGAGCCGAGATCACCAGAGGGCGGGGCGAAGATGATTGGTTGCAGTGGCACGTTCGGTTGATCGGTCACGGTCACCGGGTCGCTGCTGAGGAACTCCGGATCCGGGGTCACCTGCACCGTAGCCGATGTCGGTGCCGGTGTCGGCGCCACGACGCCTATCGCGTAGTTGTTGGAGACCGACACCGTGGCCCCCGCGTTACCCGCCAGGTCGGTGACATTGCTTGTGTCGAGGGCGATGAAGTTGCTCGGGTCACTGACATTGGCAGTTGGCGTGAAGGTCGCGGTCCAGGTCTTGCCGCCGTCGCTGCTGCTCAGGTTGGACAAGTCGCCGTTGGTCACGCTCAGGTCCGACAGGTCGAAATCACTCACGGCCTCGCTGAAGGTAAACGTCACCACCGTGCTCTGGCCGGCAGCCATGCTCGGGTTGGCGACCACGATGCTCACCGTTGGCCGGGTTACGTCCAGGGCATAGTTGTTGGAAATAGCGATGCTCGCGCCGGCATTCCCCGCGAGGTCCTGCAAGGTGCCGGTGTCGAGCACGATCAGGTTGGTCGCATCGTTGATGCCGGCGGTCGGCGTCAGGGTCGCGGTCCAGGTGATACCGCCGTCGCTGCTGGTCAGGTTCGACAGCACAGCGTTGGCCACGCTGATGTCCGACAGATCGAATCCACTCACCGCTTCACTGAAGGTGATGGTCACCGTGGTGGTTTCGCCAATGCCCAGGCGGTTGTCGGCAACCACGATGGTGGCGGTCGGCAGCGCGGTGTCGATGGCGAAATTGTTGGAGTCGGTGGTGCCCACGCCGCTGTTGCCCGAGGCGTTGGCCACGCCGGTGTTGTCGAGGGTAATCAGGTTGCTGGTGTCGGTGATGCTCGACGTCGGGGTGAACGTTGCCGTCCAGGTGACGCCGCCATCGCCCGAAGACACGTTGCTGAGCGTGCCATTCGCAATCGTCAGGTCGGCGTTGGAGAAACCGCTCACCGCTTCGCTGAAGGTGATGGTCACCGTAGCGGTTTCACCCGCCTTCAGCGCCGTGTCGGAGACCACAATAGTGGCTGTCGGCAGCACAGTGTCGATCGTGAAGTTCGCCGAGTTGGTGGTTCCGCTGCCCGTGTTACCGGCGATGTCGGTCACCCCGGTGTTGTTCAGGGTGATGAGGTTGCTGGTGTCCTTGATGCCAACCGTCGGTGTGAACGTGGCGGTCCAGGTGATGCCGCCATCGCTGCTGCTCACCGCGCTCAACGTACCGTTGGGGATGCTCAGGTCACTGTTGTCGAAACCGTTCACGGCTTCGCTGAACGTGATAGTCACCAGCGTGGTTTCGCCCGCGCTGAGGGTGCTGTCGGCGACCACAATGGTCGCGGTGGGCCGGGCTGTGTCGATGGTGTAGTTGTTGGAATCGGTGGTGCCTGAGCCCGAGTTGCCGGCCAGGTCCGCGATCCCCGTGTTGTTCAGCGTGATCAGGTTGGTCGCATCGTTGATGCTCGCGCTCGGCGTGAAAGTGGCCGTCCAGGTGATGCCGCCGTCGCTGCTGCTGACCGCGCTCAAGGTGCCGTTGGCAATCGTCAGGTCGGCGTTGGTGAAGCCAGTGACCGCCTCGCTGAAGGTGATCGTCACCAGCGAGGTTTGACCCACCGCCAGCGAGGGGTCAGTCACAATGATCGTCGCCGTCGGGCGCACGGTGTCGATGGCGTAGTTGTTGGAGTCGGTGCTGCCGATGCCGGTGTTGCCCGAGCCGTTTTGTACACCGCTGTTGTCCAGCGTGATCAGGTTGGTGCTGTCGGTGATGGCGCTGGTCGGGGTGAAGGTCGCCGTCCAAGTGATGCCGCCATCGCTGCTGCTCACCGCCGTCAAGGTGCCGTTGGCGATGGTCAGGTCGGCGTTGCTGAAACCGGTCACGGCCTCGGAGAACGTGATGGTCACCAGGGACGTTTCGCCGATTTTCAGCGCGTTGTCGGCAATGATAATGGTGGCCGTCGGAATCACGGTATCAATCGTGTAGTTATCGGAGTTGGTGGTGCCGCTGCCTGTGTTGCCGGAGAGGTCGGCCACACCGGTATTGTTCAGGGTGATGACGTTGGTCGCATCGTTCACACCCACTGTTGGCGTGAAGGTCGCGGTCCAGGTGATGCCGCCGTCGCTGCTGCTCACCGCGCTCAAGGTGCCGTTGGCGATGCTCAGGTCGGCGTTGGTGAAACCGCTGACCGCCTCGCTGAAGGTGATGGTCACCAGCGACGTCTCGCCGGCGGTCAGGGTTGGGTCGGCCACGACGATGGTCGCGGTAGGCCGGACTGTGTCGATGGCGTAATTATTGGAATCGGTGGTGCCGCTGCCGGCGTTGCCCGACAGGTCGCTGATGCCGGTGTTGTCCAGGCTGATCAGGTTGGTCGTGTCGTTGATGCTGGCGCTCGGCGTGAAGGTCGCCGTCCAGGTGATGCCGCCATCGCTGCTGCTGACCGCGCTCAAGGTGCCGTTGGCAATCGTCAGGTCCGCGTTGGTGAAACCGTGACCGCCTCGCTGAAGGTGATCGTCACCAGCGAGGTTTCGCCGATCCTCAGCGCAGTGTCCGCCACGACGACGGTTGCTGTCGGACGCACGGTGTCGATGGCGTAGTTGTTCGAATTGCTGGTGCCGATGCCCACGTTGCCGCTGCTGCCCCCCTGCACGCCGCTATTGTCCAGGATGATCAGGTTGGTCGCATCGGTGATGCTGGCGGATGGCGTGAAGGTCGCCGTCCAGGTAATGCCGCCGTCGCTGCTGCTCACTGCGCTCAAGGTGCCGTTGGCAATCGTCAGGTCGGCGTTGCTGAAACCGGTCACGGCCTCGGAGAACGTGATGGTCACCAGCGAGGTTTCGCCGATTCTCAGTGCGGTGTCGGCGACGACAATGGTGGCTGTCGGTGCCACGGTATCAATCGTGTAGTTACCGGAGTTGGTAGTCCCGCTGCCTGTGTTGCCGGAGAGGTCGGCCACACCGGTATTGTTCAGGGTGATGACGTTGGTCGCATCGTTCACGCCTACCGTTGGCGTGAAGGTCGCGGTCCAGGTGATGCCGCCGTCGCTGCTGCTCACCGCGCTCAGGGTGCCGTTGGCGATGCTCAGGTCCGCATTGGTGAAACCGCTGACCGCTTCGCTGAAGGTGATGGTCACCAGCGAGGTTTCGCCGGCGGTCAGTGAAGTATCGGCCAGTACAATCGTGGCGGTCGGACGCACGGTGTCGATGGCGTAATTATTGGAATCGGTCGTGCCGCTGCCGGCATTGCCCGCCAGGTCGCTGATGCCGGTGTTGTCCAGGGTGATCAGGTTGGTGGTGTCGTTGATGCTGGCGCTCGGCGTGAAGGTCGCAGTCCAGGTGATGCCGCCATCGCTGCTGCTGACGGCGCTCAAGGTGCCGTTGGCAATCGTCAGGTCCGCGTTGGTCAAACCACTGACCGCTTCACTGAAGGTGATGGTCACCAGCGAGGTTTCACCGATCCTCAGCGCAGTGTCCGCCACGACGATGGTTGCCGTTGGCCGCACGGTATCGATGGCGTAGTTGTTGGAGTCGGTGGTGCCGCTGCCCGCGTTGCCCGACAGGTCGCTGACACCCGTGTTGTCCAGGGTGATCAGGTTGGTGCTGTCGGTGATAGCGCTGGTCGGGGTGAAGGTCGCCGTCCAGGTGATGCCGCCGTCGCTGCTGCTCACTGCCGTCAGCGTACCGTTGGCGATGGTCAGGTCGGCGTTGCTGAAACCGCTGACCGCCTCGGCGAAGGTGATGGTCACCAGCGAGGTTTCACCGATTTTCAGCGCATTGTCGGCCACCACGATGGTCGCGGTCGGACGCACGGTATCAATGGCGTAATTGTTGGAATCGGTGGTGCCGCTGCCGGCGTTGCCCGACAGGTCGCTGATGCCGGTGTTGTTCAGGACGATCAGGTTGGTCGTGTCATTGATGCTGGCGGTCGGTGTGAAGGTCGCGGTCCAGGTGATGCCGCCATCGCTGCTGCTCACCGCCGTCAATGTGCCGTTGGCGATGGTCAGGTCGGCGTTGGTGAAACCGCTGACCGCTTCGCTGAAGGTGAACGTCACCAGCGAGGTTTCGCCGATGCTCAGCGCCGTGTCGGCCACGACGATGGTCGCGGTCGGACGCACGGTATCAATGGCGTAGTTGTTCGAGTCGGTGGTGCCGCTGCCGGCGTTGCCCGCCAGGTCGCTGACACCGGTGTTGTCCAGGGTGATCAGGTTGGTCGAGTCAGTAATGCTGGCCGTCGGTGTGAACGTGGCCGTCCAGGTGATGCCGCCATCGCTGCTGCTCACCGCCGTCAAGGTGCCGTTCGCAATCGTCAGGTCGGCATTGGTTAAACCGGTTACGGCCTCGTTGAAGGTGATGGTCACCAGCGAGGTTTCGCCGGCTTTGAGCGCCGTGTCGGCAAACACGATACCCGCAGTCGGGCGAGCGGTATCGACGACGTAGTTATTGGAATTGGTGGTGCCGACGCCAGCAGTGCCCAGGCCGTTGATCACCCCGGTATTGTCGAGGGTGATGACGTTGGTCGTGTCGGAAATACTGGCGGTTGGCGTGAACGTTGCCGTCCAGGTGATACCGCCGTCGCTGCTGCTCACTGCGCTCAAGGTGCCGTTGGCGATGGTCAGGTCCGCGTTAGTGAAACCGGTCACCGCTTCGGAGAAGGTGATGGTCACCAGGCTCGTTTCGCCGATGCTCAACGTGCTATCGGCGACCACAATGGTTGCGGTCGGCGGCGGTGCATAGGCGGTGTTGAGTATCCCGCCGTCGTTGTAGATTGCCGCCACGGCGGTCGGCGAGGTGCCAATTGTCCCCCCGCCCTGCGCAGTACCACCGGCACCGCTGCCCGCGGCATTACCGGCCAGGGCCGCGAAGTTGGCGGCGGTGATCAGCAATGTGCCCTTGTTCCAGATCGCACCGACGCCCCGGCCGCCGATGCCGCCGTTGGAGGCGTTGCTGCCCTGGCCACCGCCACCGCCGCCGCCACCACCGGCACCGATGTTGTTGGTAATGTTCGACGTGCCGATGATGGTGATAACGCCGGAGCTTGCGTTGTAGATCCCGCCCGCCGCGTTGCCGCCGGCGCCACCGACCTTGTCC